>USDZ01000183.1 GCA_900553525.1 uncultured Oscillospiraceae bacterium | reverse complement strand
GGATAAAACCGGCACCATTACCGAGGGAAAACCGGCGGTCACCGATATGGAAGCCTTTGGCACCCTGGATCGAGATGCACTGCTTCGATTGGCAGCGGCGGCGGAATCCCGGTCGGAGCATCCGGTCGCCCGGGCGGTGACGGAGAGTTTCAAAGGCGGTGTGGGGGAGGAACTTCCTCAGCCGGACACGTTTGAGTCTCTGACCGGACGGGGGATCGCCGCACAGGTGGAAGGGCATGACCTGCTTATCGGTTCCAGGAGGTTGATGGAGGAAAGAGGGATTTCCTTTTCTTTTTCTCCTGAAACTTGGGAACAGCAGGGCAAGACCGTGTTGCTCATTGCCGTGGATGGAAAGGCGGCCGGAGCCGCTGCTGTGGCCGATCCGGTCCGGAAAAGCTCGGCGCCGGCACTCCAAGATCTGCATGAACTAGGGATCCGCTCTAAGATGGTCACCGGCGACAACCGGCGTACAGCCGAGGCCATTGCGGCTCAGGTCGGTGTGGACGACGTGGTGGCCGAGGTGTTGCCAGATGGTAAGGTCGAAGCGGTGGAGCAGGAGAAACAAAAAGGATCGGTGGTGGCGATGGCGGGAGACGGCATCAACGATGCTCCGGCCCTGGCGGCTGCCGACGTGGGATTTGCCATGGGCAGCGGCACCGATATTGCGATGGAGTCGGGAGATGTCGTGCTGGTGGGCGCGGGGATTGTGCCCTTGGTATCCGCCATCAAATTATCCCGCGCCACCATGCGCAAAATCCGGCAAAACCTCTTTTGGGCCTTTTTCTACAACTGCATCGGCATTCCGGTGGCGGCGTTGGGATTTCTGAATCCTATTATCGCGGGCGCGGCAATGGCGTTCAGTTCGGTGTCGGTTGTGACCAACTCCATGCTGCTGAAAAAGTCGAGGCTGTGAGCGCCGCTCCCGGCCCATACATAGGATGTGGAAAGCGTCATGTACGATATTTTGATTGTCGGTGGCGGCCCGGCGGGTTTATCCGCAGCGGTGAACGCCGCCGCAAGGGGTAAAAGCTGCGCTGTATTGTCAAACGATTACCGGCTTAACCCGCTGTATCGTTCCGGAAAAATCGACAACTACCTCGGCATGAGGGGTGTCACGGGTGAGCAGATGCTTCGGACCATGCGGCGTGAGGCGGAGGAGGCTGGCACGGCGTTTGTCACGGGCAGAGTGACCTCGATTCTACCGCTGGGAGATTCCTTCGCTGTCTCCATGGGCACCGAGATCGTCGAGGGAAAACGCCTCATACTGGCGACCGGAGCCAAAGCCGGAACATCAATTCCGGGAGAGGAACGGCTTATGGGGAGGGGCGTGAGTACCTGTGCGACTTGCGACGGGATGCTTTATCGGGGAAAGCGTGCGGTGGTGACCGGCGACGCACTTGATCTCGCAGAGGAGACCTCTTTTCTCAAGGGCATCGGTGTGGACGTGACCGTCGTGGTCACAGCCTCCCATCGAGGGTTATGCGGCACTCTGCCCCCGGAGATTCCTACGTTTGTTGGCAAGCAGCCGATGATCGAGGGAGATGAGTGCGTGGAAGGTTTTTCCTTTCTCCACGCAGGCGATACCCAACGGCGTCGAATTGACTGTGATGCGGTATTTCTTCTGCGGGAGGTGTCGGCGCCGGATGCCCTGGTGCCGGGGCTCGCTTTAGAAAGAACCTACGTGGCGGTTGACCGGTCCATGAGGACCAATATCCCCGGGCTGTATGCGGCGGGGGATTGTACCGGTCTTCCCTTGCAGATTGCCAAGGCCGTCGGTGAAGGGCTGATTGCCGCCCAGGATGCGGCCCGATCCTTGCGCTAAAATGGTTGATCTGCGGATAACGCAGCTTGTTTTTGCATATACCATCCATAGACGGGGTTAAACAGAGGCGTATCCGTAGGATGGATAGGATAGAAAGAAGGAGTGTTGGAATATGGCAAGCGCGGTACATTTTAACAAAGAGCAATTTGAGGCGGCTTTGGCACAGCCGGGTGTGCTGCTCGTAGATTTCTGGGCGGGGTGGTGCATGCCTTGCAAAATGCTGGCTCCGGTAATCGACCGGCTGGCGGAGGAATATGAGGGCCGGGTTGTGGTTGGCAAGGTCGATGTAGATGAGGAGCCGGAACTCGCCGGCCGGTATCATGTACAGAGCATACCGAACGTCGTGATCTTCCGAGACGGTGAAATGGTCGGCACCTTGGTGGGAGCCCGTCCTTACGAGGCGTTTGCCGAAGAACTCGACAAGGTCCTGGCGTCGGCCTGATCGGATCGGTTTTGCTCGGGATACTGCAGAGACCGATATGTAACACGGCGGCACAGCTTCGCTGCGCCGCCGTGTTTTGGGTTGGGACCGTTTTTTGGTTATAAAAAAGACGTAGCTCTTTTGCCTCGAAAAAGTTCCGACTTTAAAGGAAGATATACACCATATGTCCTGCACGTGAAATCCGCTGAAGGAGGAAATTTCGTGTATGAAAAAAGGCCTGTTCCTCTTGTTTTTCACGAATCGTAAAGGTCTGCCCTGGAGACGCGAACGATACGTCGGTGCAATCATCCGCCTTTTTTCTGGACAAAGGACAAAAAACGTGATATAATGGCTCCAATACAAAAGCATAGGTGCCAGAGTAGAGAGCCGCACCAGACCGACTCCGCGGAAGCGGGGAGGGTTTGGTGCGGCTTTTTTGCGTATCGGGGTACATATGCAGAAAGCGGAGGCGAACATATGCGGCAATATGACGTGGCGATTATCGGCGGTGGAATCACTGGCTGCGCTTTGGCGTTTGAACTCAGCCGCTACCATGTGAAAACGGTGCTGCTCGAGCGGAGCAACGATGTGGCGGCGGGAGCAACCAGGGCCAACAGCGGGATCGTCCATGCGGGATATGATCCCGAGCCGGGAACCTTGATGGCTCAATGCAATGTGGAGGGCAACGCCCTTATCCGGGAATTGGCGCCGCTGTTAGGCGTCTCTTACCGGAACAACGGCTCTCTGGTAGTGGCCCTGTCGGAGGAAGATCGTTCCCAGATCCAAGTCCTGTTTGATCGGGGGATTCGGAACGGCGTGCCGGGCCTGGAACTGCTGTCGGGGGAGGAAGCGCGCCGGCGGGAACCGCAGCTCGCGGCAGAGGTCATCGGTGCACTCTATGCGCCCACGGCGGGAATTATCAGCCCGTGGGAGTTTGCTCTTGCCCTGGCTGAAACGGCTGTGACGAACGGCTGTACTTTTCTGCCTGAATA
>USDZ01000182.1 GCA_900553525.1 uncultured Oscillospiraceae bacterium | reverse complement strand
TTTCGGTACACTGGTGGACCGCCTTGCCCCCTATGACCCCGACGTGGCCGTTGACCCGAACCCGCCGCGCAAACAGAACCCGGCCGTCGATGCCGCCCACTGGCGTAAACCGCAGATATCCTTCGTCGGTGATCCCCGTCACCATCAGACCGACTTCATCCATATGCGCGGCGAACAGCGCCCGGTAAGGCGCGGGTTCCCGGCCTTTGAGACGGGCGATGACGTTGCCCAACCGGTCCACCGTCACCTCCATCTCCACCGGGGAGGCGGCCAAAGCCTGTAGAATATAAGAGCGCACGGCATCCTCACGTCCGGATACTCCCGGCAGGGCACAGAGCTTTTTCAAAATTGTGTTCACGCTCATGTCCAGTCTCCCCCTTTATCCGAATCCAGCACATAAGCTGCCAGCAGGCGGCCGACATCCTCGACATCGCGGATCTGCACCACCTCGGCGGGCGTATGCATGTATTTCAAGGGGATGGAGACCAGCCCCGATGGCACACCGGTACGCGCCGACGCGATCGCGTCGGCATCGGTGCCGGTATCCCCACCCATCACCTCCGGCTGGTTGGGAATGCCGCGTTCCTCCGCCAGCGAGGTCAGGCGGCGCGAAATGCCCGCGTCAAGGCAGGGAGACCAGCCGATCATCGGCCCCCGGCCCATAACGCCGCATTTGTGTTCCTCTGAATCCGGGGTACGGGCGAAGCTGACGTCCACGGCCAACGCCGCGGCGGGCGCGAGCCCGTAGGCGGCGGAGGCCGCCCCCCTGGTCCCGAGTTCCTCCTGTACGCAAAAGGCGACCGCCAGGTCACAGAGAAGTGGGCTTTCGCCGAGCAAATCCAGGCAGTACAGGATAGCGGCCACCCCCGCCCGATCATCGAGCGCCTTGGAACAGACCCGGCCACCCGCGAGATCGGCAAATTCCGCTGCAAACGTGACGGGTGTGCCGGGAGGAAGCAGGCGGCGGGCATGCCGGGCGTCCAGCCCGGTGTCGATGCCGAGACGGGCGATCTCGGGCAACTTATCCGCATCCTGCCCAGCCAGATGAGGCGGTGTGGAGACAAAAAGGCCACTGAGAGCCTTTTCCCCCCACAGCGTCACCCGTGCGCCTGAAACGGCGCGTGGGTCCACGCCTCCACATGGTTCGACATAGGCAAAACCGGCCTCGTCGGTATGGGTGACGACAAATCCGATTTCGTCGATATGCGCCTCCAACAACAGCAAAGGCGCGTCCTCTTTACCGCAGCGCCGAATCCCCACGACGTTGCCGAGCGCATCCGTTTGCACATCCTCCATATAGTCCCGCAGCATCTCCGCAGCCGCCTGACCGGCCTGGGGCAGACCGGCGGCACCGGGAACCTCACACAAACGCTCGAGACAGGCACGCAGTTCCATATCCCGTTCCTTCCTTTCCACATCCGCTCAGACGCAGAAGCGCCGGAGCCGTCCGGGTTATAACCCCTTTATCCTTCTATGAGTCCCATAACGAGACGCTTAAAGTGATCGCCCCGCTCTTCAAAATCTTTATACATATCAAAACTGGCACTGGCCGGAGAAAGAAAGACGATTTCCCCCGGCTCGGCCAGGCGGCGGGCGGTGAGGACCGCTTCCTCCATATTTTTCACCCGGTATATGGGGAGATTGGAACAGGCGCGAATGGCCGCCTGGATGGCCGGAGCGGTATCCCCCATCAAAATGGCGGCACTGACGGTTTCGGCGGCAACCGGCCCCAGGGGATCGTAGGGGATGTGTTTGTCGTAACCCCCCGCGATGAGAATGACTCCGTGACCGAAAGCCCGCAGGCCCGCGATAGTACGGGTGGGGCTGGTGCCGATCGAGTCGTTGTACCATTTCACTCCGTCCAGCTCCCGGACCAATTCACAGCGGTGCGGCACCCCTCCGAATCCCCGGGCAAACGCGCCCATGACGGCGGGGGGAACCACGCCCCATACCGCTGCGAAGGCGGCGAGGAAATTTTCAATCATGTGGTTGCCGGGCAGACGAATCTCTTTGACCGGCAGGATCGGGATGCTCTCTGAGCCGTCCCGGCCGTACAAAACCCCGTCTTCTCCGAGATACGTCCCTCTTTCCACCTCGCCGAGACGGGAAAAACGGAACACGCGGCTTTTCAGCCCCTCGGCAAATCCGGCCGCGATCGCGTTGTCGGCGTTAAGGACGGCGCGATCCCCCGGTCCCTGGTGACGCACGATGTTCCGTTTCGCCTCGATGTATTCGGCCATATCGGTGTGCCAGTCCAGATGGTTGGGCGCGATGTTCGTCACCACCGAAACCTGCGGACTCCGCTCCATATGCATGAGCATGAAGCTCGACAGTTCCACCACCACGATATCCTCCGGTCGAATCCGCTCGATCCCCGGCAGGAGGGGCCAGCCGATGTTGCCCCCGAGATGCACGGTATGCCCCGCCGCCTGCAAAAGCCCGGCGACGATGCTCGTGGTTGTGGTTTTCCCGTCCGATCCCGTGACACCGTAGACGGGAGCCGGGCTGAGTTCCAGCACCAATTCCATTTCGGTTGTGACCCGCACACCCCGCGCCCGGGCTTCTTCCAACGGCGGGAGGGTGGGATTCATACCCGGAGAACGCAGGATCAAGTCCACCTGAAGGTCGTCAAGATACCCTTCTCCCAGCCTAAGCGTCGCGCCCGCCTGTTCCAATTCGTCGGCTGTCTCTCCAAGAGAGGCGCGTTCCCGTTTGTCGCAGGCCAAAACCTCGGCGCCGTGTTCCAAAAACTGACGGACCACCGGAACATGGGTCCTTCCAAGGCCGCAAACAGCCACCCTCCGTCCTTTGAGAGAGGAAAAGAAAGCCTCACAACTCGTTTGCGTCAACATGTTTTCCCGCCTTCCCGCCATTTCCATACTCGGTATATTATACTGAGAAAACGGGAAAATATCAACAGCCTGTTAAAAAGACAAAACGGATTCGTTAATTTTTTATAAACGATGTGGGATTTGGTTGCAGGCCGCAAAAAAACAAGGTAAAATAATAGGTATAAGGACGGGCCGGCGGTTTAAATTCGCCGGCCCCCCAAATCGCTATGCGGAAAGACGTGAGGACAGCTTATGTTCTTTTATGAAGGCCAGTCCTGTCCGGTTTGCGGGCAGCCTTTTCAGGAGACGGACGATATTGTCGCCTGTCCTCAGTGTGGCGCGCCTCACCACCGGGAATGCTGGAAGAAAGAAGGACATTGCCATTTTGCCGCCGCACACGGCACATCGGAGCAGTGGAAGCGGCCGGAG
>USDZ01000181.1 GCA_900553525.1 uncultured Oscillospiraceae bacterium | reverse complement strand
GACTCACATAGAGCACGGCTCTGCCGGTTGATGGTATCCACCGATTTTTCCCGTACCGGCCGGTAGAGAAATCCGGCCTGACAAAACCGGCAGCCCCGGATACAGCCCCGAAAAATCTCACTCATTGCCCGATCGTGGACAATGTCGAGAAAAGGGACAACAAAGTTTTCCGGATAATATGCGGTGTCAAGGTCACGAATAATCCGCTTGCGTACTTTGGCGGGTGCACCGTCCCGCGGCTTCACCGCTGCGATGGCGCCGCATTCCAGATACTCCACCTCATATAAAGAAGGCACATACACCCCCTCAATATGGGCGGCCTCCCGCAAGAAAGCCCGTTTGGAGAAGCCCGGCCCCTGCATGGACCGATAGAGAGCCAATAGTTCGGCGTTAACCTCTTCCCCTTCTCCCAGGGTAAACAGGTCAATGAAATCGGCCAAGGGTTCGGGATTGCAGGCACAGGGGCCGCCCGCGACCACAATCGGGCCGGTATCGCCACGTTCGGAGGTGCGAAGGGGCAGGCCGGCGAGATCCAGCATGTTCAGCACCGCTGTAAAACTCATCTCATATTGTAAGGTAAAGCCTATAAAATCGAAATCCCGAATCGCGTCTCCACTTTCCAATCCATAAAGAAGAACGCCTTGTTCCCGCATGAGGGTCTCCATATCCGTGTCGGGCGCAAACACCCGCTCACACCATACATCCTCCATGGAATTGAAAAGACCGTAAAGAATTTTCATGCCCAAATGGGACATCCCCACCTCGTAAAGATCCGGAAAACAAAACGCAAACCGGATACGGACGGTTTCCCTATCCTTAACAACGCTGTTGAGTTCTCCACCGGAATAGCGCCCGGGTTTTTGCACCTGCGCCAGCAGGGCTTCAATCGACGAGTTCATGAGTTCCTCCTATCACCGCGCCAAATGGCAGTTCCTCCGGAAAAACGGAAGTTCGGCATGAAGTCATTATACCTGAACGGCCTCTATTTTTCAATGGGACCATCCCCCCTTACGCCAGGAACCCCAAAGAAATGAACCTCTACATTCCTTTCCGATGCTTATTCCCTTAAAAACAGCAGTATGGAAAACGGCACTCCAGACTGTTGTGGTGTCCCCCAGCACCTGTCCGAGCGAACGGCGACAATGGTGAACATAATTCTTTCTTTCTTCTCATAGAATGAAACCATGACGAGGGAAGGAGGAGCCGCTGTGAAAGAGGAAACTTCAAAGGCCGTGCAGATCATGCCCCACCATCTGGTGTTGGAAGACCGGCGGGCGCTGACGGTTTCGGGCGTTTCGGACGTGGACAGCTTCGATGAACTAACCGTCATCATCTATACCGATCTTGGGGAACTGACGGTTAAAGGGGAGGGTCTGCATATTAACCGCCTGAACGTGGAAACGGGGGAACTGACACTGGAGGGTTCGATCCAATCCCTGAGCTATGCGGATGTGCATTCCCGGTCGGGCGGCTTTTTCGGCCGGCTGTTCAAGTAAAGGAGCCTTCGCCCATGGGAATTACGAACAACGGCCAGTTGCAGGAGCTTTTTATGGCCGGGGGTCTGGGTTTTCTGTTGGGAGCGTTTTACGATGTATTCCGGGTGATCCGTTTGCTGATGAGGCCGTCCGCTAAGGTGGTTTTTTTTCAGGATATCCTGTTTTTTACCCTCAGTAGTGTCATCACCTTCCTTTTCGCCTTGGCGGTAACAGGCGGGGAACTGCGTTTCTATTTGTTTTTGGGTCTCGTCACCGGATTTTCGGCATACTATTTCACCGTTGGACGAGCGGTGGTGCGCTGTGCAAAAGGCGTGATCTCCGCCGCACTATGGTTATGGAACAGCCTGTGGAAAGCGCTCTTATTTCCCTTTCGTCTCATATGGAGAATTTTAAAGCGCCCGTTTGCCGCATTAGGCCGTCTCATCCGTAAATGGGGACGCCCTCTCGCTGATTTCCTCAAAAAAATCCCAGAAAATCTGAAAAAGGTCTTGCAACGGCCCCTATCCATATTGTATAATCAGAAGGACTAGAACGCGACCTTAAACGGCCTTTACATAGAAGGGAATCATATCGTATGAGAGCCGTGAAAAAGAAGAAAAAAAGCATTTTTCTTCGGATCGCGCTGCTCGCGTTTTCTGTGTATGTGATCGTCATGCTGATCCAGCTCCAGCTGCAGATCAGCGAAAGTCAGAAAGACCTTGACGGGGTCAATCAGGAGATCGCGGCTTATCAGCGTGTAAAAGAAGATTTGCAGAATAAAAGCGATAATTATGAAAAATATCAGGAGCAGCAGGCCCGCAAGCAGGGGTTGACCAGACCGGATGAGATCATCCTGATTGAGGTGCCGGGCGACTGATGTTAAATATTATCAAGTAGGGGGACAACGCATACATATGGCACTGGAAGTCGGAGCGGTTGTTGAGGGCAAGGTCACAGGAATCACGAAATTTGGGGCGTTTGTGGATCTGTCCGGCGGCAAGACCGGTATGGTTCACATTTCCGAGGTGGCTCCCACCTATGTCAAGGAGATACGGGATTATGTGACCGAGGGCCAGACGGTGAAGGTCAAGATCCTGAATATCGGCGAGGATGGAAAAATCAGCCTCTCGATCAAAAAGGCCTTGGATCCGGCCCCCCGCGCCGCACGTGCGGTATCACCCGGACGCCCCGGAGGGTTTGAATGGAAGCCCTCCAGGCAGGAGAGCGGCAGCTTTGAAGATATGATGTCCCGGTTCAAACAGGCCAGCGATGAAAAGATGTTGGATCTCAAGCGTTCCGTGGATGGAAAACACGGCGGTTTCTCCCGTCGGGGTTCTAAATAAACAACGCCAGACCAGGCAGGGCGAGCAGGAGAAATTCCCGCGTGTCCTGCCCTTTCTTTGAAAGAAGGCGGATTTATGCGTATCATTCATGCGCGGGTATTCCCGATGGACGCCCCGGTCATGGAAGACGGTTATGTGGAAATCAAAGAGGGCCGGATTGCCGCGCTCGGCTTCATGCAGGACAAGCCCACAGACGGCATGGACGAATGGGACGCCGAGGGGGGATGGCTTCTTCCCGGCCTGGTCGATGCCCATTCCCATATCGGGATGTGGGAGGACGGCCTAGGATTCGAGGGAGACGACGGAAATGAGGACACCGACCCGTCCACGCCTCAAATGCGGGCCGTGGACGCGGTCAATCCGCAGGATCGCTGCTTCCAGGAGGCTTTGGAAGCGGGTGTGACGACGGTCGTCACCGGACCGGGCAGCGCCAATCCCATCGG
>USDZ01000180.1 GCA_900553525.1 uncultured Oscillospiraceae bacterium | reverse complement strand
TATGCCCTTCTAGGGCTCCTTCATGCCACCCGTTTTACGGGTGGTCATGACTTGTACGGCGTCCTCTCATTGACGCAGCAAGTCCCCCTATATTTCCGATCATTCGGACGCCTGCGTGCATATCCTATATAGGAGGTGTTCGATATGGATTTAAAGAACGGAGGGATCACGGTCTCGGAAATCATTCGGGATCCGCGTGCTTATTCCTTGCTAAAACAAGAGTTCCCACAAATTGTCCAGTCCCCGTTGCTTCATCTTGCAGGAGGAATGACCTTAAATCAGATCCTGTCATTTGCAAAAGGGACGATTCCACAAGATAAAATCGACAGTCTTCTCGAACAGCTGAAATCGTTACCGTCCTGAACAGCGTCCATTCACCCTGCTGGCTCTGAAAACAGAACATCCAGGTTTTTCGATAAACTGTCCGGCTGAAGATAAAACAGCCCGTCCTTATAGGAGGGCCGTTTTGTCTTCAGGCACTGGATTTATAGGATATTTCAGCGTTTAACACGCCATTCCCGATGAGGAGAGAACAAGCCAAGTTCCTGATCATCGATTCCTTGGTATTGCTGCAGCAGTAAACGCCCGGCGATCTCCGCATAGAGGATCCCATTATCCCCGCAGCACATCGCATAAGCGATCCGGCTGCTGTCGGGTAAACGGCCGATAATTGGCAAGCGGTCTTTAGTCGTACCGTCTTTGGCCGCAAATACATATTCAAGCGTGATATTGTGAATGGCGGGAAACATGTCCCGCAGGGTCTTCCCTAAGGTATCGAACCTCTTTTCCACCGCAGGTGTCATATCAATCAGACCGGCCAATCGTCCCTTTTCGTCCATGTAAGCGCTGTCGAATCCTCCGATAAGAATGCGATTGTCGGCGGTGACACTCAGATAAAGGCGCGGTTCCCCCTCCCGATGGATCACGCAAGGCCCTCTCCACCCGGCAAAGCCATCGACGGGTTCGGTAAGAGCCATATACGTGGTCCGCACTTCATCTAGGCCGCCGCAATGGCGGCTGACATCGAGCCCCGTCGCCATAATCACATAACCAGCCGTTACGGTGTGCCCGGTATCACACTCAATCCGAACAGTTTCTTCTCCCAACGGTTCGAGAGTTTCCGCACCTGTATTCTCATATATACGTGCCCCTTTATTCAAGGCTACAGAAGCTAATCCATGCACCATCCGGTAAGGATCGATTTGCGCCGCCGCGTTTTTGGTATAAAGCCCTGCACTCATCGGAAATGTAAACTGAGAGCTCGCGGCATTGGCGTCAAGCAGCTCTACATCCATACCGTTATGCAGGCGAAGGGAATATTCACGGCGAAGGGGGGCTGTACCTTCCTCTGCAACAGCATAACGGAGGCTGTCCATCCTTCTGAATCCACACGATTCCTGAAAAGAAGCGCATAGCTTCTCGACATTATCCAGCGCCTCAAAAAGGAGATGCGCCGCCGTCATGGCACGTTCCGGCCCGATTTTGTCTGCCAGACAGGTCAGGTTCTCTTCCCCCGAAAGCGTCATCATCCCAGAGGACACGGCCGTTCCGCCGTAACCGAGGGGGGTATCGCTGAGCAGGACGGTATCCAGCCCAGCCTCTGCAAACCGCATGGCCGTCATCGCGGCAGAAATTCCTCCCCCGACCACAGCTACCTCACAGGTAATATCCTCATCGAGCCAGCGATACTGAGCAGACGCCGGAGTTAATGAAGTCCACGCGGGAGCGTGAACGGTGTTTTTTATCATGGGATACCTCTTCCTCTCTGCTTTTTTCATAGTGTGTGATCCCATTTCAAAATTATGTACCCAATTTGCCGGATGATCGCAGAAAATCCGTCGGTTTGGGATTGCAGCAAAGCCGAAAATACGATATACTTTTTCTGCTCATGAATATGGAACGGAAGAGGATGAAAGGATATGAAACAATTCGTCGCCGCCCTTTCGGATTTCTGGGCGAAAATCCTGGCGTTTCTCCCCAGTCTGTTAGCCGCCGCTGTTATCCTTTTGGTCGCTTTTATTATCACTAAGCTGACAGAAGGGCCCATTGCGGCTATGCTCAAAAGAAGCAAATTCGATATCGATGAGGTGGCTGTTAAATACGTCAACCGGGTCGTCAAAATCCTGATTTGGTTTATCGCGATTATTATGGTGATGGATAAGCTCGGAATTCCGGTGGGCAGCCTGCTGACCATGTTGGCCGCCATTGGCGCGGCCGTGGCTCTGGCGATCAAGGACAATTTGGCAAACCTGGCATCAGGGGTCGTCCTGCTGTTTACCAAACCCTTTAAAGCCGGAGATTACATCGAAGTCGAAGATGTCTCCGGCTCGATCAAAGAAATCGAAATCATGCACACCTATCTGGACACACCCGGCCATACATTGGTGGCTATTCCTAACACCAAAATGATGACGGCGACCATCGTCAACTATTCCACCTATGAAACAAGACGGCAAGATCTCCTATTCTCCATCGGATACGACAGTAACCTCCTTGAAGCGAAAGCGCTGCTTTTAGAGTTGGCAGAGACCCATCCGCTGATATTGAAAGACCCGCCTCCCTGTGTCATGGTCAACGAACAGGGCGCATCCGCGGTGGTGCTTCTGCTGCGTGTCTGGTGCCAAAACGATGATTACTGGGATTTGCGTTACGATTTACAGGAAAAGGTTAAACTGGCTTTTGACCAGAAAGGCATCGCCATTCCATATAACCAACTTCAGCTTCATCTTTCATCCCCCATTCCCTCTGACAATCCAGAAGCGGCAGAATAGACCGGACGAAAAAATACAGAAAGCGGTGCGGCCTAAATGGCCGCACCGCTTCTCTATCGCGGGCCGAATTCCACTGCATCTTCATAACGCCGGATCACGTTCGGTCACGAACGCCGATGGATATCCGCGGCATCCAGCCCCTTCTCCTTATAACTGTTCAGGATATCCTCACGGCCGTTCAGCCGGCTCTCGAACACTTTTTTGGATTTTTGCAATTCATTCAAATTCGCCGGCCCCCCC
Source organism: uncultured Oscillospiraceae bacterium (assembly GCA_900553525.1). GTDB lineage: Bacteria > Bacillota > Clostridia > Oscillospirales > Acutalibacteraceae > UMGS1623. The sequence continues at coordinate 267 of USDZ01000180.1, read as the reverse complement.
ATACAGCCGCCCACACAACACATGCCCTCGATGAAGTCCTCCGTCAATTTGCCCGCCTTGAGCAGCATCAGCGCTTTACGGCACTCCTCCGCCCCGTTGCATGGCAACGCCCGAATTTCAGGCGCGTCTCCCCTCTGCTCCAAAACCTGGGACACTGCCTTGGTCACACCTCCGGAAAGCGCAAAACCCTTTCCGTAGCGGGTAGCGTCGTCCTCCCCGGTCTCTTCCCCGGTTGGCTCAATCTCCTTTGCACACATCAACGCATAT
>USDZ01000179.1 GCA_900553525.1 uncultured Oscillospiraceae bacterium | reverse complement strand
CGCCCGCATGATCGACGTGCAGCCGAAGAGCAGCAGCGCGAGAATAATGACCTGGATCATCCCCGAAAGGCCGTCGTACAAAACGCCGCCCACTGTGCGGTCCAATCCCTCTCCCGACACGGTAAACAGGGCGGGTTTCCCCGCATCGACGACGTCGATCTGTACAAAATCCATCAGTCCGGCGGCCACCGCCACCACCGCGCCCGACACGATCCCGATGGTCGCCGCGATGACGATGTCCCCGGTTTTGACGGCCACGAAAACGGTGAGCGCCACCGGCAGGAACATCAGCAATATCCAGGGGTTATAGGCATAGGCGCCGCTTTCGGCCGGGGTGCCGGTCAGGAAGGCACCCGCGACCGCCAGCCCCAGGATGGTCAGACCGCCGGCGGCCAACGCGTATTTCAGGCGGGAACGGACCACGCCGGGCACATCGACCCCCTGGGATGTGGCCGAACAGATGGTGGTATCCGACACCGGCGCCAAATTGTCCCCAAAGGCGGCCCCGGAGATGATCGCGCCAGCCAGCAGGCCGGGGTGGCCGCCGAGGGCCAGGCCCGCCGGATAGAGCACCCCCATCCCCGCCGCGATGGTCCCGAACCCGGTGCCCGACGCGGTGGCGAACAGGGCCGAGGCGATAAAGGTGATGACGGTGAACAGCGTGCCGCCCACCCCGGTGCCCGACGCAATGCCGGCCACTCCGCCGGCCAGCCCGGAATCCCGCAGGATCCGGGAAAAGACCCCGGCGAAGAGCCAGCAGACCACCGGGATGATCGCCTCTTTGCTGGCCATGCCCGCGATCATGGTCTCGGCGTACTGCCGTTTGTTTTTGGCAAAGAAAAAGGCGATCACCAACGCCAGAAAGGCCGGCAGCCACAGGGCGCCGTCGGAGATGGACCCGAAATGGAACGTGGTCAGCACAATGAGGACCAGGAAAATCACAAAGGGCAGAAACGACATCCAGGCCCCGCCGTAGAATTCCAGCTTTTTCTTTTCCTCCAAACGATGACCCCCTCTTTTTTTATCCCAAGATAGCATATCACGCTTTGAAAGGGAATTCCGGAGGAATTCCCTTAAGGTTTTCTGAAGGTTTTCCGAATAAATTTATGAAAAAGGAAAGGGACGGCGCTCCGCAGGGGCCGGCTCCGCCCCGGACAAGCCTCTGCGGAGAGGCGGACGCCGTATACGTCGTCGGCGTTGTCGCATAGCAGGTTGTTTCTACCCACGACCCCGGCAGGGGCCGGCTGTAGGCGGGAAAGAGGGGCTGCAACCCATAGATTTTCTACCCGCGCCCTCCACGGGGAGAGCGGCGATGCCGGCCGGTCGCAAAATCTCGCCATGCGGCCCGATTTTCTACCCACGCGCTTCGTGGGGGAAGCGGCAAAAGCTGGGTGTACAGAATGCATACCAGAAAGTTCTTTCTATCCACGCGCCCCGAAGGGGGCGCGACCCAAATACGCTGTCTACGGTCCCCCTATAGAGAGCGACCGGCACCCCGCTGATGTACAGCCCGCTGATGGTATGACCGTTTCCGTCCTTTCTGCCCGCGCTCTCCCCATGGAGAGCGGCTGTTTGAGCGGATTTCAAATGTTCCGCATGAGTTTTCGGCCCACGCCATCGGGGAGAGGGCGCAGGCAGCCGGTGTAAATAAGAGCCGCCTTTTCAATCTTTCGATCCACATGCCCCGTGACGGAAAGCGCCTGCATAGGGGAGGTCCATCATGGGGCGGCGGGCTTTTGATCCCCGCGCAGGGCGCCAACAGCGCATCGCTTTCAGGCGCCTGCTATCAGAATACCAAAAAAGGAGGCGGATTTCAAGCCGGTGGGAAATGCCGGAGGCCGCCTTTCCCCGTCCCGAAAAACCGGCCCGGGCATCTTGCCCGGGCCGGCTCTGGTTTTGAAAGCGTTTATACGGGGACCGCCGGGATAGAATCCGCGGCGCTCTTTCTTCCCATCCGGCGTCAAAGCCGGTTGTTTTCATGCAGGGCAAACGTAAAAGTCTGTTCTTCTTCAGTGAAATATTTTCTCATCTTCAGGGTCATGGTGGAGTCCGGCTGCACCGGCCGCATCGTCCATTTATATACGATATCGTCGCCGTCCCCCGTCGGAGGATACTGCCGGCAGGACTCGGATATCATGTCTATAAAATCCAGGGACGCGTCGTATTCTTTATCGCTGCTGAATTTCATAAAGTAATCGTGATTGTCAATCCCCTGGTCCCGGAACCATATGACGGTGGAAAAAGCGTCGATGCTGACCTTTTCAATGAGGATGCTGCCGCCGTCGATTTCAAAGGATTGGTTTACGCGGTATTCATAGATTGGCCCAATCTCCATATCAAAGGGGATTTCCCAGCGGCCGGGGATGCCCGCGATCTCGGAAATGCATACCGTCATCTTTTGGGGGTCGCGTATGGCCGCGTTGACCTCATAGGCTTCCAGATAGGACCCGTCCGGATTGGGGATCAGCGCATTGTAAAGGACCTCCGACCCATTGCTGCAGGAATACGGGTTTCCCTGTTCATCCCGCAGCACGAAATCGAATTGGCTCTCCACCATGCACGGAGAATCCGCGTCGGGGACACCCTCGTATAAAATCTGCAGAATGACCTTTTCATTTCCGGCGACTGCCGCCACAAGCGTAGCGGTAATTCCCTGATCCGAGGCGCTGCCCAGGTTTTTCTGGACATATCCCTGCGTATCCGCCACGCCCAATCCCTGCGCCACTTTTCGGATAGCGCCGCTTCCGTACGGCGTTGCGGCAAAAGCTGCCGTACTGAACACCAAAACCAAGGCGATCGGAACGATAACAGCCCATTTCCGGGGCCGTTTAACCGCTTTTTCCGGACGGGTGGTGGCTGCGCGGACGTTGGGGTCTACCGTTTTTTGGGGCTCACAAAATCCTGGCTCCTTCTTTTCTGGGGTCATAACACCCTCTCCCTTCTTTTTATAAGGTATGTTGGGATCCGGCTAACCGCGCTTTTATAGTACCGGGGCGGCGGCGTTTCCATGAAACCATTGCCCAAAACCTTCAGAAAACGGCAATCCGATGGCGCCTCGCGACTATTTTTATATACAACGCCATATTTTTTACAAAATTTCATTGATTTCTATATCATTTATAGTAATATCGATTATATCATACCGATTCTGTTTTTTCAAGGCCGATCCTGCACGGATTTCAAAGGGATGGAGAGCGGGCTCCACAGGTCTGAAAAAGGGGAGGGAAATGGCCGGATTTCGCGATTCCGGAATCAACGAGAAGGAGGGGGATAACGGTGAATCGTTTCAGATC
>USDZ01000178.1 GCA_900553525.1 uncultured Oscillospiraceae bacterium | reverse complement strand
CTCGACGGCACGGCAGGTGGGGGCGGACATGCTTTCGCCATTGCCTCCCGCTTGAAGCAGGGGCGCCTGGTTGCTTTGGATCAGGATCCCGACGCCGTGGCGGAAGCCTCGGAGCGTCTGCGGGGATTGCCTGCAGTGGTCATACGCTCCAATTTCGCGGATATGCGTGCAGTACTTCATGATCTCGGGATACCGGGCTTGGATGGGGTTCTGCTGGATATTGGGGTTTCCTCCCATCAGTTGGACACTCCGGAGCGGGGCTTTTCCTACCACGCCGATGCGCCTTTGGACATGCGGATGAGCCAGAGCGGCCGGACGGCGGCGGATCTGATCGCCTCGCTTTCGGAAAAGGAGCTTGCCTCGATCTTCTCTCGATATGGGGAGGAACCGTTTGCCCGCCCCATCGCGCGGGCTGTTGTACGGGCGCGGGAGGAAAAGCCCATTGCTACCACCGGAGCCCTGGCGGAATTGGTCAAGGAGGCTGTTCCGGCGGCGGCGAGACGGGACGGACATCCCGCACGCCGTGTGTTTCAGGCGCTGCGCATCGCGGTCAACGGGGAACTCGACCGTCTATCGGAGGGTCTGGACGCCGCGTTCGACTGTTTGAGCGAAGGCGGGCGTCTGGCGGTGATCACCTTTCATTCCTTGGAAGACCGTCTGGTTAAGCAGCGTTTCGCCGCATGGCGGACAGGCTGTATCTGCCCCCCGGACTTTCCCATCTGTGTCTGTGGGAGAACGCCGGCGGCAAAATTGGTTCTGCGTCACCCTGCAACCGCCTCGGAACAGGAAGTAAAGGATAACCCTCGCAGCCGCAGCGCCAAGCTGCGCTGTATCCAGAAGATACACGAACGATATCGGTAGCGGCACGGCGCCGCTGTCGGAAAGGAGCCGCCGTCATGGTGAATCCAAACGGAACCGAAGCGTATGACCTCTCGCTATTTGAACCGCGGGAGCCGAAGCTGGTCGCCCTCAAACCGAATAAAAAGGCCGACCGAGAAGCCCGGCGCCGTACCCATATCCAGTCGTTCCTGAACACGGCGCTGACGTTGCTCACGGCAGCGGCGGTAGTGGCCGTGGTGGGGCTGCTTATCTCCAGCCAAATCCGTCTGACGGAGCTCAACAGTGAAAAGAGCCGGAAAGAGGCGGAACTCAATCAGGTAATCAGTGAAACCAAGCGACTGGAAAGCGAACTGGCGGCCCGCACCTCCGCCCAAAGCGTGGAGGAATACGCCCAGGCCAACGGCATGCAAAAAATGGAGCCGGGCCAGATCGTCTACATTACGGTCGAGGGTGACGAAGACGACCAGACGGTGGGGACGGAGGCCGAACCGGGCTTTTGGGAATCGCTCTGGGACACCATCGCGGGGTTTTTCGGCGGCGGTTCTTAAGCGGCCGTCCACCGGTTTTCTGCCCGGAGAAGGCATACTTGTTCGATAAAGGCATAAGTATGAGATAAGGACTCGCCGCGGGCGAAACGGATAGGAGCCGAGAGTTGGGATGGAAAGTCTTGACTCTCCTTTTCTTATCCGGGACCTTCGCCCGGATTCGACGGATTCTGTGAGGTATGGGATGTCAAAAGAAACGAAGGTCAAAAAGACCGAACTCCAAAAACAGGGTACCACCAAAACGCTGACCCGGCAGATGCGCCGCCGGGTGCTGATCGTCATGGTGGTGCTGGTCGTGTTCTGCTCCGGGGGGATTACGGCCCAGCTTTTCTCCCTGCAGGTATTGCAGTCGGAAGCCCTGCAGCAGGGCGCCGTGAGCCAACAGCTTAGCGATATCACCTTATCGCCGAACCGCGGCCAGATTTACGACGCCAACATGTCGATTCTGGCTCTGACCAGAGAAGTATCCACGGTGATCATGTCGCCGGCCAGCATCCCCAATGAGGAAACCCGGGAGATGATCGTGAACGAACTCTCGGTCCTGCTCGACGTGGATCCGGACAAATTGCGGGAACAGGCATCGGACAGCGATTCCCAGTACAAGGTGGTCAAGGCTAAAATCGACGAATCCCTGGAGGAGACTTTCAACAGTTGGGTGGAGGAAAAAGGACTTGGCTCTATGCTCTGGACGGTGACCGATTATAAGCGGGAGTACCCTATGAACAACCTGCTTTCCAGCGTGCTGGGCTTTGTGGGGACCGATAATCTGGCCAAGGAAGGGCTGGAGGTAAAATACGACGAGGTGCTGTCGGGCACACCGGGGCGTCTTGTGACCGCACTCAATGCGTGGGGCGACGAACTGCCAACCAATCTGCCGTATAAAAACACAGTCGACGCGGAGGACGGCTATTCCCTGGTGCTGACAGTGGATCAGACCATCCAGCAGGTCGTGGAAAAATACTTGGAGGAGGCCATCGAGGAATACGACGCCAAGAACCGGGGCGCCGCGATTGTCATGGATGTACAGACCGGCGCCATTCTCGCTATGGCGACAAAAATGGATTATAATCCAAACGACTACCTGACCATTGCCGATCCGAATGTGGCAGAGCAGATCGCGCTGCTCTCCGGAGACGAACAGGCCGCCGCCTTGGTGCAGGCCCGCAATGAGCAATACCGAAATAAGGCGGTTTCCGATTTTTATGAGCCGGGATCGGTCTTCAAAACCATCACGGCCTCCATCGGACTGGAAGAAGGGCTTGTCAGCGAAGACACGGAATTTACCTGCGTGGGCTATTACACCCTGCCGGGGGTCAAACCGATGCGGTGTCACATCTATCCGCGAAACCACGGCAAGCAGAATTTCGTTCAGGCCATTGCAAACTCCTGCAATCCGGCGTTCATGACGTTGGGAAACCAGATCGGGGCCCATTTGTTTTTCAAATATTATACAGCCTTTGGTTTCACCCAGCGAACCGGTGTCGATTTGCTCGGCGAGCCGCTGGTCACAACGAGTCTGTACCATCAGGAGGAGGACATCAAGCCGGTTGATCTCGCCACTTCTTCCATCGGCCAGACTTTCAAGGTTACGCCTCTGCAAATGGTGACGGCTCTCGCGGCCATCGCCAACGGTGGAAATTTGATGCAGCCCTACATTGTTCAGCAGATATTGGACAGCGACGGAAACGTTGTTTCCAACACCGAGCCGGTCGTCAAACGCCAGGTCATTTCAGCGGATACCTCCAAACGGATGGCGGCCATGCTGGAAAATGCCGTGTCGGGCGGCGCCATCGCGAACGCTTATGTATCGGGCTACCGGGTGGCGGGGAAAACCGGAACAAGCGAGAAAACCGAAACCAAAAATGAAGAGGATCCGAACAATGAGGTAGAGGTGGTCGCCTCCTTTGGCGGATTCGCTCCGGCGGACGATCCACAGGTGGCGG
>USDZ01000177.1 GCA_900553525.1 uncultured Oscillospiraceae bacterium | reverse complement strand
TGTCATACTTTCGCGTACTTTGCCCGGCCCCCGCCGATGCCTCCGCATCGGCCCAACGCCGTCCTGATACAAAGGGCCGGTCTTACGCTGTCATACTTTCGCGTACTTTGCCCGGCCCCCGCCGATGCCTCCGCATCGGCCCAGCGCCGCCTTGATACAAAGGGCCGGTTAAAGCGAATTTTCTATCCGCGCACACTCTGCCCGGCCCGGTTACACCTGGGACAGGCCGACCTCCGCGAGCAGGGCCGCCTGCTGTTCAGGCGGCGCGGCCTCGAATGCCGCGCGATAGGCCGGCGGCAGGGCGTCGATCACGTCCTGCGTCCGGATCCCGGCGGAGGGGTCCGTCTCCGCCGCCCCGGGCGCGGTCCCGGTCATTTGCGCGCTGTCCGCGGGCGGGGTGCCGGCGCCGCGGGCGGCTTCCCGCAATTCCCGGATTAGGCCGCCGATATCCGGCACCGTCCCTTTGGGCAGCCGTTCCAGGTATTGCAGCGGGGTGATGATCTGCCGCTCAAACAGGTTGTCAAGGGTTTTGACGCTCTGGATCTCGCTCCACATGGTGGAAGCCCCCACGTCGATCCGCACCGCGATCAGCAGGTCGCGGAGCTTTTCACCGTCGAACGGCATGTACCACACGCCGTTTTCGTCCTCGATCTTCAGCGGCCGTTTTCCATACATGGCCGCCCACATGTCGGCCCAGACCCGCGCCACATCCTCCACAAAGGAATAAAACCGGTTCTGCACCGTCTGCATGGGCATGGTGGCGGCTTCCCGAACGGCGACGATGGCGGACATGTTGTCCGGCCGGACATCCCCCAGGGCGGCGTCGTTGGCGCCCGACTGGGTCAGGGTATTGGCGATCAGGGAGGCGATGTTGTTGTCAAAAGCCGGGGCAAAATTGGGGGGATTGACATATCCGAGCGCCTCGTGCAGGCTGCCCATCCCCACGCTGTCCACCTCGATGATCTGGCCGGGATCGTTGGTGATCCGGGCGTCGGGGATCATTTCCTTGTTGACGAGGGTCAGGGGCATCCCCAGGGTCATGACCGCCCAGACGCTCGCCGTAATCATGCGGTTGATGGCGATCTGATTGGGAATGAGATAGGTGATTTCGCTCTCTCCGTAGGCGCAGTTGCGCCGCCGTTCCCAGCGGAAGGCCGCGAAGGGATAGCGGTGCAGCCCGGTGTCCCATTCCCCGCGGATCAGCGCGCCCCGCACCGCGACGGCGGCCTTGATCCGGGCGGAGGTTCCCTCTTTGTCCCATTCCTTCCAGAATTTCGTGATGACGGTGGCCTTGCGGCTGTCCGCCGGCTCCTCTTCCGCCCGGTCTCCCGCCATGAAGGCGGTGTCCCGGTCGGGCCGGATGGCCTCGATGTCCCGGGCGGGACGCCCGTTCCGCCTGGCCTCGCGGCGCAGATCCCGAACGCTTTTCCGCTGGACGATGAGGATATAGGGCTGGTCCTGGATTTCATAGAGATTGGGATCCCCGAAATAGACGTTCTCAATATCCAGCACCTCGCAGGCCAAATCCCCCGTGATGGGGACCTGCCGGCTCTCGTCGGCGTATAATCCGGTCCGCACCCGGCTGTCCCAATAGGTGTACAGCACCCCGGTCCCGGAAATGTAGGCGTTGCGCAGGGTCTGTTCCTTCAGGTCGTCGAACTTGACCCGTTCGGCGGTGGTTTTGAAATAATCGGTCAGGGCTGACATCATCACACCCGCCTCCCCGCCAGCGGGGAGAGCCGGGGCCGGATTCCCTTCCGTCTGGGCCAGAGCAAGGGCGCCGCGTTCTTTCCGGACCTGTTCCCGGCCAGCCAGGGTATCGGGGATCCCCTCCGCCGTGTAATTGACCGTCACCGGGTTGGCGGTGATCACCGCCATCTTATAATCGCCGATCCGCTTGATGACGTTGTGGCGGACCAGCGGCCGGTCGTTGCCGCACCTGGCCCCGTACCATTGATCGCCGACATAGAACCGCTCGTTGATTTTGCCCTGTTCATACAGGCCGTGGCGGCCCAGCCCCGCCTTGAAGGTGCGTCCGGCCTCGTATTCACTGAAAATCCGTTCCGGCTCAAAGGCCTTGTGTTCCATCTGGTTTCCTCCGTTCTTTCAACCCGCTTGTCTTCCCCGCGGGTCCCGGCCCCGCCCCTGAGAGGCGGGGCCGAAGCCGCCGGATATCCCCGCGCCGGGGCGCGGTTACGCGGAATACTGATACACGTAAATGGTATCCTTGTAGGAATTCCGCACGAACAGATCGTAATACAGCCGGTACTGGAACAGATAGGCGTCGGCCTTCTGGTTCTGTTCGGGGGAGAAGGTGCGGATGGTCTCCGACTTTTTGACCAGGGAGGCGGCCCGTTTGGGCAGCACCAGGAACCCGATGTTCTTGGCGTCGGCGGCGGGGACAAAGCCGCCGGCCTTTTCGTTGGCGCCCGAGCTTCCGGAATTGTCGGTCACCCCGTCGTAGAAGGTATACGCGGTTTTCATCCGTCCGTCGTTGACCGGGATGATGGGCACGTCGTTGAGCATTTTCACCCGGGTGTTGATCTCGCCCTTTTTGAAATCGCCCACCGTCATCATGCGGGTCACCTCGTCGGTGCTCATCAGGTCGGCCCAGAACGAGGAGTTGACAAAAGCCACCAACGGTTCGCTGGTGCTGTATCCCACGGCGTCCTGCACGTGGTTGATCGCCTCGGTCAGCATCTTGTAGGCCTGAGAGGCGGGGGTGCCGGTGACGGTGTGGGACTGGCTGGAAGCGGCGGTCGCCAGCTTGGAAAGAGCGTAGGCGTCCATTTCGGGCGCGACCTTGGTCCGGACGAACTCGCCGAGCACCTGTCCGGCGAGGTTGGCAACGCCGGTCTCGTCTTCGTCCTCGCGGTCGATCTGGAACTGGCGGCCCCGGTCCATCGAGAGGGTGTAGGATTGACTGGAGATGGTCAGGGTGCCGGTGGCGAACCCGTCATCCCGGTCATAATCGCCCAGCCCCTGCATTTCCAGGTCGGGGATCAGGACGTTGCGGGCGCCGACGAACTTGGCCCGCATGTTGTTGTCGGCCAGGAACCCGGTTTTGGATTCCTGAATCAACGCTTTGTCCAGTTCGCCGGTGAGTTTGGTGTTGAAGGTCAGAGAATTGAGAGCCATGATACACGTTCCTTTCTGTCATAAAAAGTGCGGCATGTCCGGCGCTTGTGATCAGCGTCCGGACCAAATTCCCGCCAGCATCGCATCAACGGCGGGATCGGTGTCCTCCTCCGTCCCCGCCGCCAGGGAGCCGGCGGAGGCTTTCGACGCGGCTTCGCGGGCGGCTTCGGCCTCGGCGGCCCGGCGCTTTTCGCTGTGCTGGAACCGG
>USDZ01000176.1 GCA_900553525.1 uncultured Oscillospiraceae bacterium | reverse complement strand
GGCAGGGCCCGAATGGTGGAGACTGATCCCGAAACACGTCGGAATAAAAGAACAGGGACGGCGCAGGGCCATTCGGGCAGGGCCCGAATGGTGGAGACTGATCCCGAAACACGTCGGAATAAAAGAACAGAGGACGGCGCAGGGCCATTCGGGCAAGGCCCGAATGGTGGGAGACCGGTCCAAAAATGCGTTGGAATAAAAGAACTGAGGGGACCGGTCTAGTCACCCTGTTTAAAAAAGACAGCAACATCGGCGGATGCTTGGTAATCCTGTATCTTGAAAGCCGGGGCCGTTGCGTGTAAACTATAGATGGATACAGACATGTATCCAAAAATAATCGAATACGCTGTCTTCGGGGCGGGGTGAAAGTCCCCACCGGCGGTGATCTCCGGCAACGGAGAAAGCCCGCGAGTGCCTGATCAGGCATGGATTTGGTGAAATTCCAAAGCCGACGGTAAAGGACCGGTTTCATGACCGGTCTGAACAGGAACGCCGATGGTGTTCCTGCCTGGGGCGCATTGTCAACAGGATGCGGCCCGGGAACAGTCCGGATGGAAGAAGATGCATAAGCGGCGGAGGATGTTCGCCGTTGTCTCCTTTCGCACCCCACAGAATTTCTGTGGGGCGTTTTTGTTTACCCGGGTGAGACGGCCGAAAAGAAAGAGGCGTTTGATGTATGCAGTCCATTCAACAGTCCCGTCGTGATCCGCTGGTGACGATGGTGGCAACCGCTATGCTTTCCGCTCTGGCATTGGCACTTTTTCTCATTTTTGAGTTCCCGCTTCTGGCGGCGGCTCCCTATCTGAAAATGGATTTCAGCGATGTTCCGGCCATCTTCGGCGCGGTGGTTTTTGGTCCGGTCTGCGGCGTGATGGTGGAACTGATCAAGAATTTGCTGGAATTGATGGTCCGTGGTTTGGGCAGCCAAATGGGCTTTGGAAACCTTCAGAATTTTTTGGTGGGCTGTGCCTATCTGCTCCCGTTTGCCGCTTTGTTTACAGGGTTTAAAAAGAAAAATCTCTCCACATTCTGGCGGCTGATCCTGGCTTCTCTGGCGGGAATGGTGTCCATGTTGGTAATAGGCTTTTTCAGCAACTGGGCGGTGGCGCCTCTCTTTTTTCAATTCTTTTTAAACGACCCATTGGGAAGTGGGGAGGCTTTGGCAGCCGCCTGGATCAGCGTGCCGTTTAACCTGATTAAAGGACTGATTCTCAGCGTGTTGATGGTTCCGCTGCTTACGCTGACATTGAAACCGGTTCGCAGAATATTGGGCGGTTCCCGTTGAAACCGCGGGTCTAAAATAGACGACGGGGATTCTTGACAGAATCGGCGGATATAGGTATACTATACGTAAAATAAGCACGAAATATGGGGGCTTTGCGTATCCATCAAAACCAAGGCCGTCGTTTGACAGGGCCGCCCCCAAAACATCCCAGGTAATGCGCATTTTTGGACCGACAAAAGAAAAGATTCCTTATCAAGAGCGGCGGAGGGAACAGGCCCGATGAAGCCCGGCAACCGGTACACAACGTACAAGGTGCCAAATCCTGCGGCGGTGAGCCGGCAGATGAGGGGACGAATCCGCGCCCTGTGCTAATGCCGGGGCGCTTTTTCTACGAAAAATGCCTGCATCCGCAGGCGGATGGGAAGAAGAAGGGAGAGTAACTCTATGGCGAAACGGTTTTTTACCTCCGAATCGGTGACGGAGGGGCATCCGGACAAGGTATGCGACCAGATTTCAGACGCAGTGCTCGACGCCATTCTGGCGCAGGACCCGGAAGCCCATGTGGCCTGTGAAACCATGGCCACGACGGGGCTGGTGCTGGTCACGGGAGAAATTACCACAGGCTGCTATGTGGATATTCCCAAGATCGCCCGGGGGGTGATCCGGGACATCGGATACAACGACGCCGCGCAGGGATTTGATGGGGATACCTGTGCGGTGCTGACCGCCATCGACGAACAGTCGCCCGATATTGCGATGGGTGTGAACCAGGCCATGGAGGTCCGCGGGACAGCGGATGACGACCGGTACGACCGCATCGGCGCGGGGGACCAGGGGATGATGTTCGGCTACGCCTGCGATGAAACCCCTGAACGGATGCCGCTTCCCATCTCCCTGGCGCACAGGCTGGCCCGCCGCCTGTCTTCGCTGCGCCGGGAGGGTACGCTGCCTTATCTGCGTCCCGACGGGAAAACCCAGGTGACGGTGGAATACGACGGCCATACGCCTGTGCGGATTGACGCTCTGGTGGTATCGACCCAGCACGATGCGGAAGTATCCCTGGAACAGATCCGCCGCGATCTGATCGAGCGGCTCGTCCAGCCGGAGGTTCCCGCATCGCTGCTGGACGGAGAGACGAAAATTTATGTCAATCCCACCGGGCGCTTCGTCGTAGGAGGCCCCCAGGGAGACAGCGGGTTGACCGGCCGCAAGATTATTGTGGACACTTATGGCGGATATGCCCGTCATGGCGGCGGGGCATTTTCGGGAAAGGACCCGACCAAAGTGGATCGCTCCGCCTCTTATATGGCCCGTTATGCGGCCAAAAATGTGGTGGCTGCCGGCCTCGCCCGCCGCTGTGAGGTCCAGATCGCCTATGCCATCGGTGTGGCCCATCCCGTGGCGGTGCTGGTGGATACCGAGGGAACCGGCACGGTTCCGGATGACCGGCTTGCCGAGGCTGTGCGCGCCGTGTTTGATTTTCGACCGGCCGCCATTATCGACCAGTTGGATCTGCGCCGTCCGATTTATCGTCCCCTGGCCGCCTATGGGCATATCGGCCGGGAGGATCTCGGCGTCGCTTGGGAAAAGACGGATAAGGCGGACGCGCTGCGGCGCTATTTGAACCGATAGAGGGGACGGTGTCCGTCCATGGTCGCGAGTCCGTGGGAACCGGAGGAAAAAGGCCTTCCCCGGGGGGATTCAAAACGGCTCACGCCTTGAGTACAGACAAAAGACCACCGGCCGATTTTTTACAGGCCGGTGGTCTTATCATGAAACAGATGGCTCTATCCGCGGAATCAATCTACATACACGTCCACGACATTTCCATCGCTTTGCAGGGTGGAGACGATGAGCTGAAGGGTCTCTTCCGTTTTCGGGAAAAGCAACACCTTAATCGTGGAGGTGTCCTTTTTCCGGCGGAATTTGGTCTCGCTGTCACACAGGATCTGCATGGAGTGCAGCACCGAGCCGGTGCGTCGGATCAGCTTGGAAATTTTCGGCGCCTGTTCGGCCAAATCCTTGACCTCCACGTACAGGGCTTTCCCTACCTTGCCCTTCACCACAACCTTTTTGAGCGAGTTGAGCGTCAGGTATACCACGCAGGTGGCGATGATCGCGCCTGTCACAAAACC
>USDZ01000175.1 GCA_900553525.1 uncultured Oscillospiraceae bacterium | reverse complement strand
TTTTTATTCGCTTTTTCTTCCCCTCCTGTCCAACATGTATTGTACCTCTACAATTTAAATAGAGACGGGCCGGATTGGGAGTTGCGGGCCATATGGGCTTATGGTATAATAAATTGTTATATTGAGAGGAGGGAGAGGCTTGGTCGTGTTGGGCATTGATCCCGGCTATGCCATCGTGGGCTGGGGTGTCGTGCGGTATGAGCGGGGACGGTTTGTGCCGCTGGATTTCGGAGCTATTTTGACCCCTGCCGGGATGGATTTTTCCCGCCGTCTTGAAATTATACACGATGAACTCACCGTTCTGTTGAAAAAAACCTCCCCCGACGCTCTGGCGGTGGAAAAGCTCTATTTCAAGAATAACCAAAAGACGGCTATTGATGTGGCTCAGGCTCGGGGAGTGATCCTGCTCGCGGCTAAAAAGCAGAACGTGCCGCTGTTCGAGTACACCCCTTTGCAGGTCAAAAGCGCAGTGACGGGTTACGGCCAGGCGCAGAAGCCGCAGGTCATGGAAATGACCCGGCGGCTGCTCGGGCTGCGGGAGGTTCCAAAACCCGACGATACCGCCGACGCCCTGGCCATCGCCATCTGCCATGGCCAAATGGGAGGGACGGCTCTCAAACGGCGGATTGTCGCCGGGGAACGAATTTGAGACGTGGATAAAGGAGCGGGGACATGTATTATAGTGTGAGGGGCGAACTGATACACGCAGAGCCTCGGATGGCTGTCGTCGAATGCGGCGGAGTGGGCTATAAATGCAACATTACCGGAAATACCGCCCGTCTGCTGCCCTCCGTTGGGCAGGAGGCGATGCTTTACACCGTGCTGAATGTCCGGGAGGACGCGCTGGAACTGTTTGGCTTTGCCACCCAGGCGGAGCTCGCCTGTTTTAAACAGCTTACCGCCGTATCGGGCGTGGGGCCTAAGGTGGGACTCGCCATCCTCTCCGAACTTTCTCCGGAACGGGTGGCCATGGCCGTGGCGGCCGGGGATTTCAAGGCCCTGACCAAGGCCCAGGGGGTGGGCGCCAAGCTGGCACAGCGGATTGTGCTGGAGATGAAGGACAAGGTGGGGGTATCGATTCCCGCCGGCGGGATGGCCTCACCCGACGAGGGGCTCCCTGGCGGCGGAAACGCGGCGGGCAACGCCGCCGAGGCGGTGGGCGCCCTGACGGTTTTGGGCTTTACGCCGGGTGAGGCCGCCGCCGCTGTCGGACGGCTGGACAGTGACCTATCGGTGGAAACCCTGGTGCGGGAGGCCCTCAAATCCCTGGGAAAACGCTGAGGCGGTGCTGTCCGCACGGCGGGCACCGCTGGCTGGCAATTTGGAAATTCCGCAGTGAATCGGCTTATCCGTTCCTGCAGCGGTCGAGGAAGCCGCGGGGAAGGAGGATCGTTTAATAATGGAAATGGATTACGAAAATCGGATGGTGGCGGCGGAATACCTGCCGGAAGACGAAGGGGACAATCCCCTGCGGCCCCGCACCCTGTCCGAATACATTGGGCAGGAGAAGGTCAAGGGCAATCTGTCGGTCTTCATTGACGCGGCGAAGCTGCGGGGGGATCCGCTCGATCATGTGCTGCTTTACGGCCCTCCCGGGCTTGGAAAGACCACTCTTGCCGCTATCATCGCCAACGAGATGGGGGTCAATTTTCGGATCACATCGGGTCCCGCACTCGAACGGGCCGGGGATCTCGCGGCACTGCTGACGAATCTCGATCAAGGGGACGTGCTTTTTATCGACGAGATTCACCGTTTGCCCCGGACGGTGGAAGAAATCCTGTATCCCGCGATGGAAGATTTCTCTATTGATATCATCAACGGCAAGGGCCAGGGAGCGGCGTCGATTCATCTTCCCCTGCCGCGTTTTACCTTGATCGGGGCAACCACTCGGGCTGGGCAGTTGTCTGCGCCTCTACGGGACCGGTTCGGCGTCATCCTCCGGCTGGAATTGTACACGCCGGAGGAGTTGGGGCGGATCGTGGAGCGCAGCGCCAAGATTCTCGATATTCCCTGTGACCGAGACGGCGCGCTCGAGATTGCCTCGCGCTCCCGCGGCACTCCCCGGATCGCCAACCGGCTGCTCAAACGAGTGCGGGATTTCGCTCAGGTGATGAACGACGGCAACATCCATGAAAAAACCGCACGTCAGGCTCTTGACCGCTTGGAGGTCGATGAATTGGGACTCGACATGGTGGACCGCCGTATGCTCATGGCGATGATACAACATTATAACGGCGGACCGGTGGGGCTGGATACCTTGGCGGCGGTTATCGGGGAGGAATCGGTGACCATCGAGGATGTGTATGAGCCTTATTTGATGCAGATCGGGTTTATCAACCGCACCCCCCGGGGACGGGTGGTGCTTCCCGCCGCCTATGCCCATTTGGGTCTGCCGGTCCCGGGGCAGGGTGTGCCGGAGCAGATGAATTTATTGGAATAGGCGGGCTGAACCGGCACCAATAGCCGGTTCAAATGGACTGGTAGAGTGACATCGGCGTCGGTATCCGGAACTCACGGCGGCGCTTTCTGGGCCGGCGTGCCCCGGTATATACGATATGGCGGCCGTCACATTCTTGCGGGAAAGAAGGAAAACCGGATGGGGAAATTGCTTGAAGCGGACGGAGTGCAGGGCATGGCCAACACCGAACTGACCTGTGAAACGGCTCTGGCTGTCGGACGGGCGGCCGCCATGGCGCTCGCCGGGACGGAAGGCCGCAGGCCGAAGGTGGTGATCGGGAAGGATCCCCGCTTGTCTTCCGACATGCTGGAGGCGGCCCTGGTGGCGGGTTTCTGTTCAGCAGGGGCGGATGTGCAGCTGCTCGGAGTGCTGTCCACACCGGCGGTGGCCTATCTGGTCAATCTCTATGGGGCGGATGCGGGTGTGATGATTTCCGGCGCCCACCATTCCTTCGAATACAATGGGATCCGGATTTTCAGCGGCGAGGGCCATGACTCTCCCGATATTCTGGAAGAGAAAATCGAGGGGCTTATCCTCGACGGGGCCGCTACATTCCCCTGCCCGGCTGGCGCTGGTATCGGCCGGGTGACCTCCTGCAAGACCGCGGTGGACGATTATGTGCGGCATCTGTTGTCCGCCACCGATATTGACCTGCGAGGGATGCGCCTGGCGGTGGATTGCGCGAATGGATCGGCCAGCGCTACGGCGCGCAGGTTGTTCCCGGCTCTGGGAGCCGACTGCGTTTTCCTTAATGATCAGCCAGATGGGATCAATATCCATGAAAACAGCGGGTCCATTCAGATTGAACAGCTGGCGGATTTTGTAAAAAAACTGAAATATTTTGCGGGCATCGCGTTTGATGGCGATGGCGGTTGCTGCCTGGCGGTGGATGAGAAAGGCAACCTTATCGACGGGGACAAAATC
>USDZ01000174.1 GCA_900553525.1 uncultured Oscillospiraceae bacterium | reverse complement strand
GTTCTGCAGCTTTCGGGAGGTACGGTCATAGGCGTTGGTCAACACCCGCAGGATGTCGTGAGAGCGCTGTTTGAGCCGCAAAGCCGCGTCCTTCTGCGCGTAAAAGGCATCGAGCAGGGCGGAAAAGCTCTCCATATCCCGTCCCGTCGCGGACAGGCCGTATTGGGTGATGGGGAAAAAGCTGTACTCGAGAGGGATGCCGTCCGGTTTGGCAAGCATATACGGGACACGGCGCTCTCCGGTCAGGATGGTCGCCTGGATCCGGGTCAGAAAAAACACAAGCCTTTCCCGGTCCTCTCGTGTCAGTTCGCTTACCAGAGACTCTCGTCCCCGCAGGGTGAGATGGGCCGCTTCCCGGCAGACGAGGGGGGAGAGGCCGTGGGCGCAGTTGAGCAGCGCCCGGTCGAGCGGGAGGTCCTTTCCCCGGTCCAACGCCTCCAAAAAATCCTCCGGTCGGCAAAGCGAGAGGTCCAGCCGCCCTACCTCGGCTGGCGGGGGAGCATAGCGCAGTCCGGGCAGGACCGGGCGGACCGAGGACATCTCGAGATCCACCCGCTTGATCGCGTCGACAATCCTTCCCTCCCCGTCGACCAGAATGATGTTGCTGTGCCGGCCCATGACCTCCACCGCCAGAGTCAAACGCGCTACGTCCCCCAGTTCGTCGAGGCAGTCGAGGTCGAGATAAAGGGCCCGTTCAAGGCCCTCTTGCCGGATCCCTATCAGCCGGCCTCCGGTGATCCGTTTGCGCAGCAGCATACAGAACATGGGGGGAGACGAGGGGTTTTCCAGGGATATGCCGGTAAAATGAATGCGGGGAGAAGCCGCCTGCGCGGATATATAGAGCTTATGGGTGCCGCTGCGCTGCCGAAGGGTGAGGATCAGTTCTTCCCTCGACGGCTGGTGAATCTTGTCCACCCGGGCCTCGCACAGGCAGGCTTCCATCTCCTCCTTGATGCAGCGCAGCAGTGCGCCGTCCAATGCCATAAAGAATCCGTCCTTTCCAACCCGTCCCGGACACGGGGGATTCATGTGTAGGTTGTCAAACCGTCCGGTAGGGCGGCTCGCCCGGAAATACCGTAACCTCGGCAGACGGGAAGGCCTCCCGCAGCCAGCGGGCCATGCCCTCGGCCATGCAGATTTCGGTATGATAATGTCCTGCCTCCACCACCGTAACGCCGGATGGAAGAGCCAGCCATTCGTGATGTTTGAGTTCTCCCGTCACCGCGGCCCCGGCTCCACCCTCTTGCAGGAGAGGAATCAGAAAATCGCCTCCCGCGCCGCCGCAGACCGCAACGCGCTCCAGCAGGGTGTCCCCCTCCCGCATCCGGACGGGGGTGCCGAGACGCCCGCCCACATAGGCCGCAAAATCCTCCGGGGACATCGGCCGCGGCAAAGTGCCGATCCGGCAAATCCCGTCGGGAGCCGACTGAACCCCGGAAAGCCCCAGGGCTGTGGCAAGAAGGTCGTTGACCCCTCCGGCGGCTCTATCCAGGTTGGTATGGGCGCAGATTGCAGCGATCCGGTTGCTTGCCAACAGGAAAGGAACGCTGTCCGCCGACAGACGCCTGAGCGGATGGAAGATCACCGGATGATGGCTGACGATCAGCCCGGCGTCCCGTTCCTCCGCCGCCCGTACAGCGGCGGGGGTGATGTCCAGCGTGACGAGAATCCGGTCGGCCGGCATCTCCGCCGATCCGACGAGCAGTCCGGCGTTATCATAGGCTTCAGCGGTTTCAAAAGGCGCGCGGTTTTGCAAAAACGCGTATACCTCTCCGACAGTCATGATCCATCCTCTCTTTTCTCCATTTTGTCTGAATGGCTTTTGCTCGGTCTTTTCGTCTCACCGGCTGGATTTTTCGCCGCGTGCGAAGGAATCCGGTTGATTTTCCTCATATCTCTGCCTGTTCGGATCCGATTTCCCGGCTGCGTCTTTTCCCTTCATATAGCCGTCGATTCCGGCGGCTGTCCGGCGCAGCAGGAGCGCCTCTTCCCGTCCGGCAATATCTCCCGCCAGAACCAGCCCCACCGCCCGTTTGAGCAGACGGTCCCGGACACGGCCGAGATAGGCCGTTTCCTCCCGGGCAATCTGTCCGACATGACACCGCACCGGATCCGGCACGATCCGCTCGCCGGTATAAACCACATCCATCACCGTATACCAGTGCCGTCCATCCCCGACGATCTCTTCCCTCCGAATGGAGAATCCCGCCTCATACAGATACCGCCGCAGTTCCTCCGGACGGGTCATGGGCTGCAGCACCAGATGGTACCGGGCATCCCGGATCCATCGACAGGCATCCAGGATAGCCGCCGCGGTCTCGCCGCCCATTCCCGCGATCACGATGTCATCGGCCTCGTCGGCAGTGAGTGCGGTGAGCCCATCCCCCAACCGTACCTCAATCCGGTTTTCCAGCCCGGCGGACCGGATGGTTCTGCGCGCGGCGTCGGCGGGTCCCTGGCGCAGATCGGAAGCGATCGCCTTGGGGCATATGCCCTGTTCTACCAGATATACCGGCAGGCGGGCGTGATCGGTGCCGATATCCGCCAAAACCGAACCCGGCCGGACATGCTTCGCCACGCAGCGTAACCGCGCATCCAGCATACGCGGATCCCTCCTTTTCCTTCATCCGTCCGGCCTAGTCCGGCCCTTTTAAAATGCCCCGGGGCCGGTATAAAAGAAGGACGGATCCGGATGACCGGAACCGCCCTTTCCATACAGCCGATTTACTTCTCCAGATGGGCGTTGATTTTCGCCACCAGCTCATCGGCATTGACGCCGTGGACCTCACAGGCCTGCTCGAGGGTTTCTCCCCTGGCCGAGGGGCAACCCAGGCAATGCATGCCCATTTCCAGGAAAAAAGGCGCCGTAGTGCGGTCCATATCCAAAATGTCGCCAATCAGCGTATCCTTCGTTATCGCCAAAATGAACACATCCTTTCTGTTTAACAGCCGGACGGCCGCCGTCTTCCACATAGTGTTGCCGTCCGTACTCTATATTATAAGGCCGGAGCGGGCGGAATGCAAGAGGAAGTTCCTCCGACCTCCATTATTCGAGGTTTCCCGTCAGATGCATGATAACGGCCAGCGCCGCCAGGGGCGCCGTCTCACAACGCAGGATGCGTTTGCCGAGGGTGGCCGCCTTTGCCCCGTTTTGCAGCAGGCATTCGACCTCTCCCTTTTCAAATCCCCCTTCCGGCCCGACCACAATAGAAAGATGGCGGCAGTCCCGCCCCACCAAGTCGCCAAGAGGACGTCCGCCCCCTTCACACAGAACCAAGGCAGGCTCCGTCTCCAGCCGCCGCACCGCCTCGGAAAAGGTGAGAGGAGAGGCCACCGGCGGGATTCGGCCCCGACCGCATTGTCCGGCCGCTTCGGAAGCGATCCTCTGCCAG
>USDZ01000173.1 GCA_900553525.1 uncultured Oscillospiraceae bacterium | reverse complement strand
TGGTCTTTCTTCGATTTGCCCGGTAAGGAGCGCGCCGACCGGGAACGCCGTTCCCGTCTCTTCTCATACAGTTTCTTGAAAGGCCAGTTTTGAGGTGGATAATAGCCAAAGCTGCACACCACCAAAAAGGCAGCACACAGGCACAGCGCAACGCTGGCATAGCGGCTTTGCACAAGGAACAACAAGCCTTTATCGTCATCGTGAATGAGGCACATAAACAGGGTCAGAATCCATACCGCCACCGCATATACCCGCATGGCTATCCTGTCAAACTTGTATGTGTGCAACGCACTACAGGCCACCGGAGGCAGCAAAAACAGCAGCCCGGTTGTCAACAGAAGCTGGACCCAACCGTTGAGATACAGGATATGATCCGTACTCGGAATCCCCAATTCCGACATAACGGTTTTCATGGAGACGGTCAACACGAGAACTTCCCCCCGCGTGGCATCGTAAAAACGGGCGATCAAGGCCGCCAGGGTGGACTTCCCAGAGCCTGTCCCGCCGATGACGCCCACCATGGAACCGCGCGGAACCGCAAAGGAGATGTGCTCCAACGTGCTTTTTCCGCTGCCGTATGCGAAGTCAACATTTCGAAACTCCACAGCCGGAGCCGTGGGTTCTTCCGCCTCATGGCCATCCCCGTCTCGGATAGACGGTTCAGTATCCAAAATCTCTATGACCCGTCCGGCAGAGGCAAAAGCTTTGGCAAAGGTAACCACCAAATTGGCCACCACGATCAGGGCGACGAGGATCTGATTCACGTAATTGATAAAGGCAATGATCTCTCCGGTGGTCATTCCCCCCGCTTCGACCCGCACTCCGCCGAACCATACAATAAACAGTATGGCGACATTCATGAGGAGCTGGGTCAGCGGATTGAGGACGGCGGACAATTTTCCCACTCGGATGGCCGCATCGGTATGGGACTTTGTCGCCTCCCCGAAGCGGGCCTCCTCTTCTTTCGTTCGGGCAAAGGCGCGGATGACCCGCACCCCCGACAGGTTTTCCCGTAGGATCCGTGTCAAGGTATCCAGACGGTTCTGCACCGATTGATGCAGAGGCACGGTCATGCGCATGACACACACGATGACCAGGACAAATAGAGGAATCGCCAGCAGGATCACCAGCGCCAGCTTAAAGTCGATCACCATAGCCATCACGACGCCGCCGATACATAAAAAGGGTGCGCGGATCACCAAGCGGATCAGCATGGCAACGGCGTACTGCAGTTGATTGACATCGCTTGTGACCCGGTTAACCAGGGAGGGAGTGCCGAACCGGTCCAGTTCCGCATGGGAAAAGGCGGATATCCGGCGGAAAAGGGTGTTGCGCAGTTGGGTGCCGAACCCCTGGGATGTAATGGAGGCAACATATTGGCAGACCAAAGCACACAACAGGCCGACCGTGATGATGCCGAGCATCACGCCACCCATTCGCAAAATATAGGCGGTGTCCCCCTTAATCACTCCCTCGTCAATGACACGGGCCATCAGCAGAGGCAGATAAAGTTCCAGCACCGCCTCCGCCAGTTTGGCCAACGGCCCCACAACACACTGCCAGGTATAGGGCTTTAAATATTTCATCAGTTTGCCGATGGCCAACGGCAGCACCTCCGGACTGCACCCTTGCAGGCGCGTTTCGATAGTATTTTACCACATCGGCGTGGTATATACAACAAATCCGTAGTCATTCGGCCGATTCCGTCACAGGGATTCGTCCGACCGCTTCGGCCACCGGCTCCCGCATCCACAAACCCGGCGTGATGCGCAGGGTAAAACCACAACCTGCCGGAGTGCCCCATTCGGAAAGATCTGCCCTCGGCAGAGCGTAAGCCGCCATCAGCAGCATAATGACCCCTCCGTGGGTGCAGATCACCGCATCCGTCTCCCCCGTTCGCATCAGATCCGTTACAACATTCTCAAAAGCCATTGTCACCCGCCGCTGAAATTGAACGGCATCCTCCCCGTCGGGAATGGACTGCCGTTTCCCGGCGACCCAATCCCGAAAACAGGGATCGTTCTGCAATTCCGCCGCGCTTCGCCCGTCCCAATCGCCAAAATCGCATTCCGCCAAACCGTCCACCACCTCTTGACGGCAACCGGGATAGAGGACCTCCAGCGTCTGGCGACAGCGGGTCAAGGGACTGGTAAAAAAACGCACAGCGCCGGGATAGCCGCCCTTTTTCTTCTGTTCGAGCAAAGCGCCCAGCCCGGACGGCGAAAGCGGCAGGTCGGTCAATCCCAGATACCAGCCCTTTTCATTCGCTTCGGTCAAGCCGTGACGCAAAAGGTGAATTTTGTAGCTTTTCATCAAAATTTACCTCCAAATCTCCTATTTTGACGATTTACAAATGGTATCAGCCTGCGGTATAATCATGTACATGGGGTATAATCGTCCGGGTCCGGGGAGTGGTTTTGTTGCTGCCCGGAGCGGGAGTTTTATTGTCTATTTGACGGATCATTTGGTTATATGCGTTGCTTTTCAAACAAATCCGTACATAAATCGGAACAAAAAGTCCGCGCGGACGGGCATGGAGGGGTTTCATGAACAGCGCGTTTCCACGGATATTGACCTTACTGAGAAAAGAGCGGGGCATCAGCCAAAAGGAGGCCGCCGCTTCCCTTCTTGTTTCCCAGGCGCTGCTCTCTCATTACGAAAAAGGCATTCGGGAATGCGGGCTGGATTTTGTCGTTCGGGCGGCGGATTTCTATGGGGTTTCCTGTGACTATCTGCTTGGGCGGACAGCCGATAAATCCGGCGCCATGATCGCCGTGGATGAGATCCCGGAAAGCGATCCGGCCGCGAGGGATAACCACTTCCGCGGCAGCGTATTGCCTGTTCTCAATAAAAAACTAATTATTAATTCCATTAATGTTATTTTCGATCTCCTGCAGCGTTGCAATCACAAAGGCTTGACAAATGAAACGTCGGCGTATCTCACTTTGGCAGTGTATTCGGTTTTCCGCCAGTTGTATACCGCCAATCCAAAAAGCCCCGCCGCCTTGTTCTCCATCCCCAGTTATTTGTTTCAACCGGCGGTCACAGGAGAATTGGCGCGCACCTCCGCCGTCATAGGAGAACTGGCGGCCGGACGGGACACGGCCGACGAAAAGGGCATGGAGCCGTCGAAAGCCCCTCTCCTGGTCCCCGACGACATTACACGGGACTATCCCCTTTTCGCCTCGTCTTTGTTCAACCTCCTTCGCAATGCGGAGGCACGGCTGCAATCCTGAGCCCTGCGTCTCTGAAAAAAGTGCCGCCAGATGCTGACAGAGGATTCTGTGCATTCGGCGGTACTTTTTATGTGGAAGACGGACCGGTGGGAGTAAAGCTTTCTTTTGAATCCGAAACTTAGGATTTCTCGTGTTAATCCGACGCTTGGTCTTTCTTCGATTTGC
>USDZ01000172.1 GCA_900553525.1 uncultured Oscillospiraceae bacterium | reverse complement strand
GTCCGGCGGGCCAAAACGGTTTTCGGCGCCGCTTCCCTCGTAATCGTCACGCAGAAGTATCATTTGTACCGCGCGCTGTTTCTGGCGGAACGCATGGGAATCCTCGCCCTGGGCGTTCCGGCCGACCGGAGGCCCTATCGTTCCCGGAGGAAACAGGCTGTGCGGGAATTCCTCGCCCGGGCCAAGGACGCAGCCGCAACACTTCCGGTTATACGGCAGGAATAGACGTCTCTTTTGCGCTTTAAAA
This sequence comes from uncultured Oscillospiraceae bacterium, assembly GCA_900553525.1. Lineage (GTDB taxonomy): Bacteria > Bacillota > Clostridia > Oscillospirales > Acutalibacteraceae > UMGS1623. The sequence goes on along the minus strand of USDZ01000172.1, from coordinate 3,193 downwards.
CCGACCAACGCTCACCGATTGGGGATAAACCAGCGGTGAGCGTTTTTCACGTCTTGGGTTTCTGTCTCCGTCTCATCAACCGAAAAAATGGCTTTGTTTCGCCATTTTTCGCTTATAGTGCTTTCGTCTATTTGCGTGATTCTCCATCCGCCCTCACGAGAAAAACTCTCCATCTATGAAATCGCATGGTATACTACTCTATAAGAATGCCGCAAGAAAGGATGTACGATATGCAATACGATCGTCATGAGGAATGGACGATATTGGTGGATACCTTGTACGAGAAAGCGCTCAAAGCCCTGGAAGATTCCCCGGAAGGACGCGTCCGGCAGGAGCTGCGTCGCCAAGCCGACGATTTTTTAACCTGGAACCTCTCTGGCAGTCAGCAGGAGGCCATGTCGGAGCTGCTTTGCCAACTGGAAGCGGACGCCGCACAGACAGCGGAGGCGCTGTACCGGCAGGGCATACAGGACGGCATCTGGCTGCTCAAAAACCTCGGCGTTCTCGCCTGAGTCTTTTCCGGGACTGTCGAACCCTGTCGGACGGTTTTGGGCACCGGGACGGTGTGCGGGTTGCAATTTTTGCCAAAACTGTGTATGATGAGGTTGGTCTTGTATACTCGCCGGGGGCGGCCTTTGGAAAGGAACGATGAAAGATGGATGCTGCAAACCGTGAAAAATACGCGCTTTGGTTAAAAAACGCGGTGGAGGATCCCGATTTAATCCGGGAATTGGAAGAAATCGGCTCGGATGAAGCCGGAATCGAGGATCGCTTTTACCGGGAACTGGAGTTCGGCACCGGCGGTCTGCGGGGGGTCATCGGAGCCGGGGACAACCGGATGAATATTTACACCGTCCGCAAGGCAACCCAGGGCCTCGCGGATTATCTGAACGCCCGATATAAGACCTCGGCGGTCTCGATTTCCTTCGATTCCCGGATCAAATCCGACCTGTTCGCCAGGGAGGCGGCGAGGGTACTTGCCGCAAACGGCATCACGGTGCATCTGTTTCCCGAACTCGAACCCACACCGGTGCTTTCCTATGCGGTGCGGGAAAACCGCTGCCAGGCCGGTATCATGATTACAGCCAGCCACAATCCGGCCAAATACAATGGATACAAATGCTACGGTCCCGACGGCTGTCAGATGACCGATCACGATGCCAATGAAGTGACCGCGTATATCCGCCGAGTCGATCTATTCCGGGACGTGAAGGTCACGGATTACGACGCGGCCGTGGCAGCCGGGACCATCCGCATCATAGAAACCCGCCTGCTCGAATCCTATATGGGCTGCGTCCTCTCCCGTCAGGTGACGCCGGGTATCTGCGCCCGGGCGGGACTCCGCGTAGTCTATACTCCCTTGAACGGCACCGGGAACAAGCCGGTCCGGGAAGTGCTGCGCCGCATCGCTGTGCCCGAGGTCGCCGTCGTTCCTGAACAGGAAAAGCCCGACGGAAATTTCCCGACCGCCCCTTATCCCAATCCGGAAATCCGCGAAGCGTTTGGATGCGCGCTGGAACTGGCCAAGACCGTGCGGCCGGACCTGCTCCTCGCCACCGACCCCGACTGCGACCGGGTGGGAATCGCTGTGCGGGACGGAGACGGGTACACCCTGATGACCGGTAACGAGGTCGGCTGTCTGCTGCTCGAGTATATCCTTTCCCGCCGTTCCGCCGATGGAACCCTTCCACACGATCCTGTCGTGGTAAAAACCATCGTCACCTCCGACCTCGCCGCCCGGATCGCGGAGAAATACGGCTGCCGGGTGATCGAGGTGCTCACCGGGTTCAAATACATTGGCGAACAGATCGGCCTGCTGGAAAAGGCCGGGGAGGAAGACCGTTACGTTTTTGGGTTTGAAGAAAGCTACGGTTATCTGGCGGGCACCTATGTCCGGGACAAGGACGCGGTGGTCTCCTCCATGCTCATCTGCGAAATGACCGCGTATTATAAAGAAAAAGGCCGCACCCTTCTGGATGTGCTGCATTCTTTGTACCGGGAACACGGGTGCTACCGGCATTTCCAAGTCAGCGCTCAGTTCGAGGGCGCCGAGGGCATGGCGGCGATGAACCGTCTTATGACCTCTCTTCGGACCGACCGTCCCGCCACAATCGCCGGACTGAAGGTGATCCGGTTCGCCGATTATGAGGAATCCACCCTGTACGATTTGGCCGCGGGCACCCAGACCGTCATCGATCTGCCCAAATCCAACGTTCTCTCCTTCGGCCTGGAGGGAGGCGCAGGGCTTGTCATCCGCCCCTCCGGCACCGAACCGAAGGTTAAAGCTTATGTCACCGCCACCGGTGCCGACCCGGACGCCGCCGAGGCCATGGCCGAGAAGCTCCGTGAAGCGGCTGCTTCCCTGCTTAAAGGATAAAATCCGGCCATCCGGCCGCATCGTGAACCGAAAGGGGGGCCGCCCATGTCCGGCCAGGAAACCAAAACCATTGCCACCAACAAAAAAGCTTTCCACGATTATTTTGTGGAAGAGACCCTCGAGGCGGGCATCGAACTGTGCGGTACCGAGGTCAAATCCCTGCGTCAGGGCGGCGTCAATCTCAAGGACTCCTGGTGCGGGATCGACGGCGGCGAGATTTTCGTCAACGGGATGCATATCAGCCCGTATGAGAAGGGAAATCTCTTCAATCGGGATCCGTTACGCTCCCGCCGCCTGCTTCTCCATAAAAGGGAAATCATGCGCCTGTTCGGATTGATGAAGCAGCAGGGGTATACCCTGATTCCCCTGTCCGTCTATTTCAAGAGATCGCTGGTCAAGGTACAGCTCGGTCTCTGCCGGGGCAAAAAGCTCTACGACAAACGGGAAGATGCGGCTCGCCGCGACATGAAGCGGGAGGCCGACCGGGCGCTCAAAGAACGAAACGCGCAGTGAAAAGGGGTCTTTATGATAACCTATGACGACATCCGCCACAACTCCGATGTGCGCGCTCTGATCGAGGCGGGAAATCAAGCGCTTGGGGTGCTCGGCTTTACCGATCACGGTTACGCCCATGTGGGGCTGACCGCCAACATCACCGGAAACATTCTCGATAAGCTCGGCTATGAGCCGCGCATCTGCGAATTGGGCCGGATCGCCGGGTATATGCACGATATCGGCAATGCGATTAACCGGAGCAACCACGCCTTGTCAGGGGCTCTGCTCGCCTACGATATTCTGCGGAAGCTGGATATGGAT
>USDZ01000171.1 GCA_900553525.1 uncultured Oscillospiraceae bacterium | reverse complement strand
GGATGCCTGCCGCACAAGAGGACATATCCGGTAGGCCCGCGGATCATAAACCGCCCGAATCCGCCCGCCTACCGTCAAATACGGGAAGAGGGGGAACAAACGGCAGCTCAGCGGCCTCTGCTCCCGTCGGCATCGCCCCGAACAGACCGCCAAATCTCCCGAATATATCGAAAAGCCAGACTCGGATAGCGTCTCCTCATCCATCTGAACTTCACCCGGGAATAAACGCATCCCCCAGGGGGAGTCTCTATCTGGAGGAGCGCAGCACCGTCTATTGCAGACACGACCGCAGTCCGTCTCCAGCGGGGTAACGGAGCGCAGCAGGGCGCGCGCCTCGGCAACAGCGGGATTCACGCCCATTCCCGAATCTCGACGGATTCCATGACGACATCCTGCCGCGGCTTATCCTGCGGCCCGGTTTCCACCGCCGCGATGGCGTCCACCACGTCCATACCGTCGTAGACCTGACCGAACACCGTATGCCGGAAATCCAAATGCGGGGTGCCGCCGGTCTTCTCATAGGCGGCCACGACCTCTTCCGGATATCCCTGGTCAGTCAACCCTTTCATTTGGCGGATCAGCCGGGGATCCACACGGCCGCATTGTACAATGAAAAACTGGCTTCCATTGGTGTTCGGCCCCGCGTTGGCCATCGAAAGGGCTCCGCGGTAATGACGCAGTTCCATATCCGGCTCATCCTCGAAGCTTTCGCCCCAAATACTTTCGCCGCCCCGGCCGGTCCCGGTGGGGTCGCCGCCCTGGATCATGAAATCCGGAATGACCCGATGGAAAATCAAGCCGTTGTAATACCCGTTTTTCGCATGGGTCATAAAGTTCTCACAAGTTTTTGGGGTTTTATCCGGGAACAATCGGATCGAAATATCGCCCATGCTGGTGTGAATAACCGCGATGGGTTCGCCTTTTTGAGGCCGATCGAGCTGATTCATAGTCTATCTCCTTTATGGCAGACGCTTTATTCACCGAGACGTCCGGTGCCGCAAAGCAACAAGAAAGCCCTGCGCCAACAGATCGGTTGCCGTATAAAATTGCGGGCGCAGACAAGCCGTCACCCGGAAGAAGACCGGGCCGCCGAGCGTCTGGAAGCGCCGCGCGCCGACAGGGCCTCTTCTCCACGCATTTCGTTAGAAGCTCGTATTAGTAGGCTTTACCCCACACCACCATGTGTTTGGCGGGCTTGCCGCAGCAGACGCAGGTGGCAGACAAAGACTCCTGCTCAAAGGGCATGCAGCGGCTGGTCACCCCCGCTTCCTCTTTGAGCTTCAGCTCACAAGCTTCATCACCGCACCACATCGCCTTAATGAGCCCGGGGCGGTTGGCGGCCGTGTCCTTGAGTTCCTCAAAAGAGGAAGCCGTATAGGTCATACTTTCTCTCCGGACGAGAGCCTTCTGATACAGCCCGTCATGGACCGCCTTCAGCAGGGTGGGAATGACGGTTTCCAGATCGTCCAGAGACACAAAGCTCTTTTCTCGGTTATCGCGGCGCACCAGCACACATTGATTCTTGTCAATGTCCTTCGGCCCGATCTCCAGCCGCAGAGGAACGCCCTTCATCTCATATTCCGCGAATTTCCAACCGGCGGAATTATCAGAGGCATCCACCTTGACCCGAACAAAGCGGGAGAGGCGGACACGCAGTTCCTCCGCCTTTTCCAGAACCCCCGGCTTGTGCTGGGCGATGGGAAGGATCACGACCTGAATCGGGGCCACCGCAGGAGGCAGGACCAGGCCATTGTCGTCTCCGTGCGCCATGATGATAGCCCCGATGATGCGGGTGGACATTCCCCAGGAAGTCTGATAGGGATATTGCAGCGTATTGTTCCGGTCGGTAAACTGGATGCCAAAAGCACGGGCGAAGCCATCCCCGAAATAATGGCTGGTGCCGCTTTGCAGGGCTTTGCCGTCGTGCATCATGGCCTCGATGGTATAGGTGGCTTCGGCCCCCGCGAATTTTTCCTTGTCGGTTTTCCGGCCCTTGATGACCGGGATGGCGAGGGACTCCTCGCAGAAGTCCGCATACACGCCGAGCATCCGCTCAGTTTCTTCCATAGCCTCCTCGGCCGTCTCATGCATGGTGTGGCCTTCCTGCCAATAAAACTCCATGGTGCGCAGGAAGGGACGGGTGGTTTTTTCCCACCGCACCACCGAACACCATTGATTATAGAGCTTGGGCAGATCCCGCCAGGAATGGATGATGTTCGCGTAGTGGTCGCAGAACAGGGTTTCAGATGTGGGACGCACGCACAGGCGCTCGGTCAGTTCCTCCTCGCCCCCGTGCGTCACCCACGCCACCTCCGGCGCAAAGCCCTCGACGTGATCCTTTTCCTTTTGCAGCAGGCTTTCGGGGATAAACAGAGGCATCATCACATTTTCATGCCCGAGCGCTTTGAAACGCGCGTCGAGGTCACTGCGGATATTCTCCCACAAAGCGGTGCCGTAAGGCCGCACGATCATGCAGCCCCGCACCCCGGCGTAATCCACCAGTTCCGCTTTTTTGACGACATCGGTATACCATTGGGCGAAATCCACGTCCATAGACGTGATGGCCTCCACCATTTTTTTGTTATCCGCCACCGTAATCCCTCGTTTATTCGTTATTTCTTGTCATTCTGATCCGGTTTATCCTTGGCAAATTTGTTGAGAAGATTGACGACGAGCATGATAACGCCCATCACCACGAAAATTCCAACCATGCCGAGCAGCATCAGCAGCAGGGCATTGACCAGATTGTTTGTCTGAAATACAATATCCACCGATATATCCTCCTTATCAGGCGCCGATCAGACGGGGAACCACTGTCAGGATAATGCCGCCGGCCACCACCGAGCCGATCTGTCCAGCAACGTTTGCGCCAACCGCGTGCATGAGCAGATGGTTCTGATTGTCTTCCTTGAGGGCCATTTTCTGAATCACACGGGCCGACATCGGGAAGGCCGAGATCCCGGCGCCACCCACCATGGGATTGATCTTCTTATCCTTCGGCAGGAAGAGGTTCATCAGCTTGGCAAACAGCACGCCGCCGATGGTATCGAACACAAAGGCCACCAGGCCAAGGCACATGATCGCGATCGTCCCCACCGTCAGGAATGCGCCGGCTTTCATGCTGGAGGAGATAGTCAGGCCGAGGACGATGGTAATCAAATTCGCCAGCGTGGTCTGGGCGGTCTGGGACAGGCTGTCCAGTTTCAGGCATTCCCGCAGCAGGTTGCCGAACATCAGCATACCCACCAGGGAAACCGAGGGCGGGGCCACCAGGCCGGCGATGATGGTAACGAGGATCGGGAACAGAATGCGGGTCCGGCGGGACACCGACTGGGGATTATAAGGCATCCGGATCATCCGCTCTTTTTGGGTCGTGACCAGCTTAATGGCCGCGGGCTGGATGATGGGGACCAACGCCATGTAGGAATAGGCGGCTACCGCGATCGCGCCCATATAATTGGACTTGAAGACCTGAGAAAC
>USDZ01000170.1 GCA_900553525.1 uncultured Oscillospiraceae bacterium | reverse complement strand
ATCGTATCTGGGTATTTTTTATGAAGGGAGGCGGGTGCTTATTCGTTCTTCTCAATCTCTTCCCGGCAGACAGACGGCGGGCTATCATCTTCTCGAACTGACCGCCATATCTGGCGAATTCCCCGTAAACCAACTAACACGTCTGCCCGGTGGAGATTTCTATAAAGCTAATGTTGTGAAGGCGCTGAAACAAAAGCGCCTGCTCCGTACCTGTTACCGTGACGGTCTGCGTGGGTATAGGCTGACGATACGGGCAAAGGAACTGCTCACCGCCGATCAGCCGGACCGCTTTCTCTCCTGCCTGACCGGTGCTACGGAAACCAACCATATCCGAAGCGAACCGTTCCGCCGGATGAGGCTTCACCGGATTTCTGAAACACTGATTACTATGCAGAACGCGGGTGTGGCTGTCTATCGGGATGAAAAGCCGGACATTTTCTCTCCCGTATGGAAAGAGGATGTTCGGCTTTTCATAGAATATCCCGCCTTTTATCACTCTCGTGAAGTCAAGGAACTGGGAACGGTGTTTGTCAAAATCAAAGGCGCTCGCTCCGTTGGCGTGCTGTTGACGCAAAGCAGCGTTTTTGTGGTATATAACCTGGGCGACACTCTGATGAAATGGCAGTATCGGGCCGAGATGAGAACAAAGACACTGATGCAGACGGTTTTATGCCGAGAACGGCTGCCGGATCAGTATAAACCGGAAGATGTAAGAGGGCTGCTGCTGGGAGACAATATGAAACTGGCTAATGACATTCTTTCTGGTGAGGGTGGTAAGCAGTATTTTCTCCTTGACGGTAGCTATGAGCATTTTTACTACCTGACAAATGACCGCCGGGGGGAGAAAATTCTTCGCCTGTTGAGCAATGCGGAGATGTCCGAAAAGCTGGATGCCATTCTGCTGGCTGATTTGGAGGACAGGGACGAAAGGCTCCCACTGGAAAACGATGCGGTAGACAGCGGCGGTAATCCTGTCCTTTTGTCGTATGTCTGTGATCTGCCACGTATCAAACGGTTCGACACGGCGCTTCAGCTTCAGAACAGGACAGGTACGGTTATCTGTTTTGACTTCCAGGCAGATACCCTCTGCCGCTGTTGCGGGGAGCGGGTGCAATTTCAAACTATCGACTTTGAAAAATGGGAAAGGAGGTTTTTTCCTTAAAACACAAGCGACTGTTCTCTGTCATATTCGGATTACCGCCGCTGCTTTTCGCCCTTCTTTATGGCGGCGGGTATATTTCGCAGTTCATACGCAATTACTCCATATGGAAAAACGCGGGCGGCACACCTGGGGACGGAACATCACCGGTGATGCCGTCCCTTGCTTTATCCGCCTGTTTTGAGGCCATGTTCTCTTTCCCGTATGGAGTAGTCGGCATTCTCATCTGTGTGGGCGCTTTGGCTCTGCTGGTTGTGATGGTAATGAGGATGGGATACGGCGATACCGGAGAATATGACAAAGACCGCAATTTCATTTATTCCAAAAAGGGTACTTACGGCACGTCCGGCTTCATGTCCGAAAAGGAAGCGGCAGAAGTGCTGGATTTGACTTCCAGCCTCAAAAGGCATTCCGGAACCATTCTCGGCACACTGAACGGGAAATATGTCTGTGTGCCGGAAAATAGCCGACTCAACCGAAATATAGCCGTGTACGGCTCCAGCGGCAGCATGAAAACAAGGTCGTATTGCCTCAACCGTATTCTTCAGGCAGCCGCTGCGCAGGACATCGCTAGAAGGGAATCGCTCATCATCAGCGATCCGAAATCGGAACTGTATGAAATGACCAGCCATTACTTGGAAGAACAAGGTTATGTTGTCCGTGTCTTTAATCTGGTTTCACCGGAATCATCGGACTCGTGGGCCTGTCTTTCGGAAATCGAGGGCGACGAGCTGATGGCGCAGCTCTTTTGTGACGTCATCATTAAAAACACCGGGAGTGAGCGGGGCGACCACTTTTGGGATTCAGCGGAGATGAACTTACTGAAAGCGTTGGTCTTGTATGTGGAGCAAGGATATCCGGAGGGGCGGAAAACTATGGAAGAGGTTTATAGGCTGTTGACGCACACATCGGAAAAAGAACTGAACAGCCTATTCGAGCTTCTTCCCTCCTCACACCCGGCCAAAGCGCCATTTGCCATTTACAAGCAGGCGTCCGATACGGTGCGCAGCGGCGTTATTATCGGACTCGGCTCACGTCTTCAGGTTTTCCAGAATAAGAAAATCTGCAATATGACGAACTTTAATGAAATCGATCTGGAACTGCCTGGCCAGAAGCCATGCGCCTACTTTGTTGTCAATTCCGATCAGGACAGCACGTTTGATTTTCTCTCGTCCTTGTTTCTGGCATTTTGTTTTATTAAACTTGTTCGCTATGCCGACAAAAACTGTCCCGGCGGAAAGCTGCCTGTTCCGGTACACGTCCTGGGCGAAGAACTGACCGCCTGCGGCGTTATCCCGGATTTATCCCGTAAAATCAGCGTGATTCGTTCGCGTAATATCTCCATGTCCGTTGTGTTCCAAAATCTGGCGGGGCTTCAAAACCGCTATCCATACAATCAGTGGCAGGAGATTCTAGGCAACTGCGATATTCAATACTTTTTAGGTTGTTCCGATCCACTGACAGCCGAGTATATCAGTGAACGATCCGGCGAGGTATCCGTTCATGTGCAGAGCAAGGCCAAGCAGCTAGGCACCTGGCGGGTGAGCAACTATACGCCGGAATACCGGGAAACCAGCGGTGTTGGACGTCGTAAACTGCTCACTATGGATGAGGTGCTGCGGCTGCCGGTGATGCAGGCGTTGGTGATTATCCGGGGACGGAAGATATTAAAGGTAGAGAAAATGGACTATCTTCTTCACCCCGAAGCTCCCAAACTGAAGCCCTGCAAGGCATCCGCTCATGTCCCTATGTGGAGAAGCATGATTGGAAAGGAGGTGAGTACACCGCCCCAGAAGCCGAAAAAGCGTCCCGGCCGGAAGCCTAAAGCACCGGCGGAGGCACAGCCTGCGCCGGGAGTGGTCCCGGCAACCAAGGACGATATTATGTCGTCCGGCCACTAAATAAAGGAGGTAATTTATGCCCAAAAAAGCAGAAATTTCAGAAGCGGCCGAGGAATTGCAGGAGCTTCCTGAAGTCCTGACCGCCGAAACGGAGGAGTCAAATGAGGAAACAGAATCCACACCGGCTTTGGCAATTTCCGGGGACGTTCCCACAGAAATTGAGGAAGAACCCAAACCCAAGCGTACCCGCCGCAAAAAGGCGGCTGCTGAGGAGGACAACAGTGTATCCGTCCCCGAAGCACCGGAAGCCGCGGATTCGGAAGAAGCCATGCCGGCCGATTCCGGGGAGTCATCAACTGGGGCCGCTGTTTCACAATCTGATTCCACACCGAAACCTGCGCCGATTCTGACGCTGGAAGCCAGAGCGGACGTTGATACAGAAGAAAGCCTGGCGGATATCGCCTGGCATGAAATCCATAACGCTT
>USDZ01000169.1 GCA_900553525.1 uncultured Oscillospiraceae bacterium | reverse complement strand
ATCATCCTTTCGGCAGCCGACGGATTTTTAAACGGGGCGGCGGTGAGTTTTGTCTGTGACACGCTCATGCCGCTGAAACCCGGACTGTCCGACAGAGCCCAGCTTCTCTGGCTTCGGGGGGTCAATGTTGCTACCGGATTGGCTGCGGTCTGTCTGGCTTTTTTGGTGCCGGATGTATTCAAAATTCTGGTATTGGCCTATTCTTTCTGGAGTCCCTTGATCCTTGTTCCCCTGGCAGCAGCCCTGCTGGGGGTGAAATCCAACGGACGGGCGTTCCGTTACGCACTGCTGGCCGGGCTGGTCTCCACCCTCGTGTGGAATTATGGACTTGGGAAACCCTGGGGATTTGAAGGGGCTATCGTCGGTACCTTATGCAATTTCGTGGTGTTTGCGTGGTGTACACGGGCCTATCGCCGCTACCGTTCCCAGACCCTGCGGATATGGAAAGCCCGGTAAGCCTTGAGAGGCGGCCTTCCCTCTGCTATACTGGGTAGAAAGGAGGGGGGTCTTTTATGATCGTCAGTGCCAGCCGCCGGACCGATATTCCGGCGTTTTATCTGCCCTGGATGCTGGAACGTCTGCGGCAGGGCTATGCCCTCGCCCGCAATCCCCATAACCCGCGTCAGATCCGCCGGATTCCCCTGAATCGGGAGGAGACCGACTGCATCGTATTCTGGACCAAGGACGGAAGCGAACTTCTCCGGCATCTGGACGAGGTGGAAGGGTTCGGCATTCCCTTCTATGTTCAGTGGACCCTGACAAGTTACGGCCCCGATCTGGAGCCGAACGTGCCGGACAAGCGTGTTCTCGCTGAAAACTTCCGGGCGCTGGCACGCCGGATCGGCCCGCACCGGCTCGTGTGGCGGTACGATCCGGTGCTGATTTACGGCCGGTATACGGCCGACCGGCATATAGAGGCTTTTGACCGGCTTTGCCGTCGGTTTTCCGGATCGACCGATACGTGCATTTTCAGTTTTGTAGATCTGTATGCCAAAACCCGCCGCGCCCTGCCTGCGCTGCATCCAGTTTCCCCGGAGGAGATGGACAAACTAGCGGCGGCTTTCGCTCGCATCGCCGGGGAGACCGGGATCGCGCTGCACACCTGCTGTGAGGGGGACTTCCACCGGTTCGGGATCGGTCCGGCCGCCTGCATCGACCGCGTTCGAATGGAAGAAATCGCAGGACATCCGATGAAGGCCCTCCGGGATTCGGGGCAGCGTCCGGGCTGCGGCTGTGTGCAGAGCGCCGACATCGGCGCATACGGCACCTGTTTTCATGGCTGCGCCTATTGTTACGCTACAGGCCCGGCTCTTTCCACAGAACATCGGCCGGACAGCCCTCTGCTGACAGGAAAGCTCGGCCCTGAAGAGATGCTGCCGCCGGAATGCCGGCAGATGAGTCTGTTTGCCCAGGCCGGCGGAGCAGGGACCTCTGATCCCGGTTTCTCCGACAAACAGAAAACCCACATCCGCCAAAATCGCGGAACCGACCGATAAACAACGGGACCGGCGTTTTGCCTCCGGTCCCGTTGTTTTTGTTCAAAGGTCCGTCTGAAAAGCCGTCTCTGGCTTTTTCAAACTGTATTTCGGTTCCATCCCTCTTTTCCATCCTCTGCGTCCTGCTGTTCGAAATACCGCACGATGGCTTCAGCGGCGGGACGGGTCATTCCCTTGACCGAGGCGAGTGTCTCCATATCGGCCTCTCTGACGGCTCGCAAAGATCCGAAATGGCGCAGTAACAGCCGTGCGCGTGTTTCTCCGATCCCCGGAATTTTGGTCAGAGTGGTACCCAACCCGTTTTTCGATCGCTGCTGCCGGTGAAACGCGATAGCATAGCGATGGACCTCCTCCTGGATGGAGGATACCAACGTAAAGGCAGAGCGCTTGGATTGGATGGCGATTTCCCCACCATTGAGTGCAATGGCACGGGTCCGGTGATGACTATCCTTCACCATTCCAAAAACCGGGATATCGTATCCGTACCGGTCCACCACGGGTTTGACTGCCGCCACATGCCCTTTGCCGCCGTCGAGAAGGATGAGGTCGGGAAGCGTGCCGAATCCCTTATCCTCGCCTTTATGCGCCTCATATTCGTCCATACGGCGGGTCAGCACCTCCTGCATGGACGCATAGTCGTCCTGTCCATCTACGGTTTTGATCTTGAATTTCCGATATCCGGCTTTTAGAGGCCGTCCGTTTTCAAACACCACCATACCCGCCACATTATCATGGCCGCCGGTGTTGGAAATATCATAGCTCTCGATCCTTGCAGGCGGCACGGACAGTCCCAGAAGCCGGGCTAATTCATCGAGCGCAGCCGCGTCCCGGCCCGATATGCCGTTCTGCCGGGCCAGACGTTCGGCGGCATTGTCGCGGCACATGGCGATAAGCTGCGCTTGTTCTCCCTTTTGGGGCAGAACGATCCGCACCCGTCGGCGGCCTCCCGCTTTTTCCGTCAGCCATTGTTCGAGCAGTTCCCGGTCCTCCACCTCGCCATCCACCGTCACTTGATAAGGCACCCTCTCCCGGATGGCGTAATACCGCCGGAGGAATTCTGAACGGACAGAGGGCAGGGCATCGGTCTCCTCGACGAGAAAATCCTCCTTGTCGGTCAACGCACCGCCTGTAAAACGCAGCACCGCGAAACAGACGCCCCCCGGCCCTTGAGCCGCCGCGACAACATCCTGTTCCTCGATCCGGGACATGACCACCTTCTGTTTCTGTCCAATTTTGCGGATGGCGTTCAGGCGGTCCCGGTATCGGGCGGCCTTTTCGAATTCCAGGTTTTCCGCGGCTTTTTCCATCCGCTCCGTCAGCAGCGCAGCCATTTTGCCGCTCCCCTGCGTAAGCAGTTCAATCGCCTGATTCACCCGTTCGGCGTAATCGGCCTCACGGACCTTGCCGGTACAGGGGGCACAGCACTGCCCAATGTAATGATTCAGACAGGGACGCTCTCGGGTTTTGCCATAGGCCAGGGGCCGGGAACAGGTGGAAAGCTGAAATACCCGGTTGGCCTCGTCTACCGACTGCCGCACCACGAAGGTGCTCAAATAGGGGCCGAGATACCGTGCTCCGTCGTCTTGTTTCTGCTTGGCTTCCGATATGCGGGAATAGGGCGGCGGAGAGATGCGGACATAGTGATATCCTTTGTCGTCTTTCAGCAGGATGTTGTATTTGGGAGCATATTGCTTGATCATGGAACATTCGAGTACAAGGGCCTCGAACTCGCTGCCCACCACGATGGTATCAAAATGGTCTACCCGCCGGACCATCTGCCGGACCTTTTCGGTGTGGTTGGTATCCGAACCGAAATATTGGCTCACCCGGTTTTTCAGCGCCTTGGCCTTGCCGATGTAAATGATCTTGTTCTTCGCGTCCTTCATGATATAGACGCCGGGAAGCAGCGGCAGGGCCATTGCCTGCCTGCGCAGCTCCTGTATCTTTTCCGTCCGTTCCGCCATGGCGTCCTCCTCCCGGCTGTAATGCCGAAAAAAGCGCAGCCG
>USDZ01000168.1 GCA_900553525.1 uncultured Oscillospiraceae bacterium | reverse complement strand
CCATGAGCTGGGTCTTGGGGTCGGTGGGGAAGTCCACGCCCTTCTCGTCCTTATAGAACTTCTTGAAGCGGATCACCAGGTCCTTCAGATCCTCGGTGGTCATCTCGGTGTCCAGCTTGATGCCCCGCTCGGCCTTCTTGGCGTCGATGATCTCCTCAAAGCGCTTCTTGGAGAGCTCCATGACCACATCGGAGAACATCTGGATAAAGCGGCGGTAGGAGTCATAAGCGAACCGGGGATTGCCGGTCTTTTTGGCCAGCCCTTCCACCACGGTGTCGTTGAGCCCCAGGTTCAGAATGGTATCCATCATGCCGGGCATGGACGCCCGGGCGCCGGAGCGGACCGATACCAGCAGGGGATTGTCGAAATCCCCGAAAGTTTTGCCGGCCTGTTTCTCGAGTTCGGCGAGGCCCGCGTAGATCTGCTCCTCGATATCGGCGCCGATTTTCCGACCGTCGTCATAATACCGGGTGCAGGCCTCGGTGGAAACGGTGAAACCATAAGGCACCGGCATCCCCAGGCTGGTCATCTCCGCGAGGTTCGCGCCCTTGCCGCCGAGCAGTTCCCGCATGGAACCGTTTCCCTCTTGGAACAGGTAGACGTATTTCTGACTCATCTTTAAAGCAACCTCCTACTTCAATTTACTGCCGTCCCACAAAAGGCATCTGTCCGAAGGACTTTGGCCCGTTCGGCAGCGCCATGTTGTATTATAACAAAGTTTTCCCCATTTTTCCAGAAGTTTGCAAATTTTTTCTAGGATTGTCCCTTTCCATATTGAAAATGCTGGGGAGAGAGGCACACTCTGGTAAAATTCATGCAGACCCCCTTGCAAACCCCTGGGATCTTTGCCATAATAAAGAGGTGGGGAATGGCTACAGAGGTGGACCTATATAGATCAATTGGGGGGCGGACCGCATCCGCTCGAAATGTGGTCTGTTCAGGCCGGAGGCTGAAAGGATGGATGGACGTATGAATTTCCACGGAAAAGATATCAAGGTTTTCGCCGCCAATTCCCATCCGGATCTGGCCCGCCGTATCGCGGGGAATCTGGGGCTTCCGCTTGGAAAAGCTGAGGTGACGACCTTCAGTGACGGGGAGATCGCGGTTTCCATACACGAGTCGGTCCGAGGCTCCGACGTGTTCGTGGTTCAGTCCACCAGCGCGCCGGTGAACAACCATCTGATGGAACTTCTCATCATGATCGATGCTTTCAAGCGCGCGTCGGCCGCCTCCATTACAGCGGTCATCCCGTATATGGGGTATGCGCGGCAGGACCGCAAAGCCAAGGCCCGGGATCCCATCTCCGCCAAGCTGGTGGCCGATCTGATCTCCGCCGCTGGAACCGATCGGGTTCTGACGATGGATCTGCACGCCCCTCAGATCCAAGGCTTTTTCAATATTCCGGTAGACAATCTGGTGGGGGCCCCCATCCTCGCCGACTATTTCCGCGCCGTGATCGGCGGCCGGAACGATGAGTATACCGTTGTTTCCCCCGATCTCGGCTCGGTCACCCGGGCGCGTAACTTTGCCACCCGGCTAGACTGCCCTCTCGCAATCGTCGATAAGCGCCGGGCCCGTGCCAACGAGTGCGAGGTTATGAATCTGATCGGGGATGTCCGGGATAAATCGGTCATTCTGGTCGACGATATGATCGATACTGCCGGCACCCTGTGCAACGCGGCGGTTGCCGTACTGGAGAAGGGCGCCGCCCGGGTTATTGCCGCCGCTACTCACGGCGTTCTGTCGGGGCCGGCGCTCGAACGCCTGGAAAAAAGCCCGATCGAGAGGGTCATCCTTCTCGATACCATACGGCAGCCCGAGGAGCGCCGGCTGGACAAAATCCAAATTCTCCCGGTCGCGCCGGTGTTTTCCGAGGCCATCGAGCGCATTTACGGTGATCGCCCGGTTTCCATTATGTTCAAATAGCGCGCACGGCTCCCGTGACCACACAGGGCCTCCCGTATCGGGCAGGCCCGCTTTTCCATTTCATTCCCAAAAGAAAGGGCGAACAGCATGCTCTTCCGAAAAAACAAACCGGCGGTCAACCCAGGACCAGTGGAATTTCTCATCGCCGGGCTCGGAAACCCCGGCAAGACGTATGAAGGGACCCGGCATAACGCGGGGTTTGCGGCACTGGAGGCTTTGGCTGAAAAGCTGGATGTCCGGGTGGACCGGGTCCGGTTCCAATCTTTCTGCGGCGAGGGCCGTGTCGGGGACCGCAAGGTCCTGCTGATGATGCCCCAAACCTTTATGAACCTGAGTGGCGAAGCCGTGCGGGACGCCATGCAGTTTTACAAGCTCCCGCCCGAGCGCTGCCTGATCTTGTTCGACGACATTTCCCTGCCGGTCGGCGTCATACGGGTTCGGCGGAAGGGCAGCGACGGCGGGCAAAAAGGGATGCGCAGCATCATAACCCTGACCGGCAGCGACCAATTTCCCCGCATTAAAATCGGGGTTGGGCAGAAGCCCCATCCCGATTATGATCTGGCCGCTTGGGTGCTGTCTCGCTTTACAAAAGACGAGGCCTCCCGGCTCCTGGATGCGGCCCGCCACGCCGCCGAAGCCGCCTGCCTCATTGTCCAGGATCGGATTGACGAGGCGATGAACCGCTATTCCAAGTGACCATGGAAAGGAGTGTCCCAATATGTCCGACGTCACCCCCCGCAATCCCAAAACTCCTAGAGAGATCCACGCCCGCAAAGCGAAGATCCGGCACCTGGTCTTCGATATGCTCTCTCCGGTTGTGGCGGCGCTTTTTCTAATTCTGGCAATTCTCTGGCCTCACACTATTTTCACCTGCATTGCGGGAGTGTGCATGGGGATCGTCCTCATTCGATTTGCTAACTCCCGATATGACGGAGAGCAGGGCCGGACCATCTCCGAGCGTCTGGCGATGGCGGGCGGTATTGTCCTGATCCTATTGGCTCTTGTCCGTCTGGCTTTCATGATTCTGGAAACCGTGGGGATTCTGCAGTGGCCCCTGTGATCCAGCTCGCCGGAAGGCGCGAAACCCGATACAGGGTCCCTGCATGCCGGATGAGGTGATGGAGAGGAGGCGAGGGGATGGACGAATGGCCCAAGCTGGATAATCATGACAGCCGGATTCGGTATTTCCCACTGCTTTTGGAGAGGGAACTCGACGCCTTCCCGCATATAGAACTGCCGGAAGGCTTTTGCTTTGCGTTTTATCAGGACGGCGACCGGGACGCGTGGATCAAAATCGAGAAAAGCGCGAAAGAATTTTCCAGCCGGGAGGAAGGTCTCAAGGCCTGGGACCGGTATTACGGCGGCCATGAACCGGAATTGGCCGGGCGCATGCTCTTTGTCGTCAACGACCGGAATGAAAAAGTGGCCACCGCGACCGCTTACTACGACGTAACCGGTGGGGATGGCCTGGAGGTGGGCTGGCTGCATTGGGTGGCTGTCCAACGTGGGTATCAAGGTAAAGGGCTTTCGAAGCCCCTGATTTCCCGTGCCCTGGCCGTCCTGAAAGAATTGGGATACACGCATGTCAAGATCTCGACCCAGACCACGACC
>USDZ01000167.1 GCA_900553525.1 uncultured Oscillospiraceae bacterium | reverse complement strand
GGCTAACAGACGGCCAGCCTGTTCAAGTTCGGCCAGCTTTCGGTGGGCGGCATTGGGCTTGGCATCGGGGGCCAGCATCTTAGCCCGATAAAACCGGAAAAATTCAGCCGGATATCGGTCAAAAAACGACCGACTCAAGATGGTTTCCGGCGGGTAATCGTAGGACTGCCTGTAAAGTCCGTCTGTGCTGCGGAAGTCCGGGATGCCGCTTTCGGTGGATACGCCCGCCCCGCCAAAAAAGACGATGGAACGGCTTTCATCTACCCATTGTTGCAGCATTTCCTGTTTATCCATCGGAATTTCCTCCTGTTAACTAGAACAAACGTCCTTGGCTCCCTTTTACTTAAACACCGGTTAAATCGAAGGCTGGAATGAAAATGTCTCCGGCGCTGCTGCGCTGCTGTACATATCCGTCGGTCAGTCCCTTCTCAAGCAGATAATCCCACATTTTGCGGCATTCACGCGGCGTCAGGCGGCGTGAAAGTTCCGGATGTTCCGGGAGAGAAGCCATGGGCGTGTATTGGAACATCAAACTCACAAAAACGCCGGACGGCAGATGCTCGGCCAACCAATCCAGAACCCGCATGGAATTTTTTGTATGTCCGGGCAGGACCAGATGCCGCACGATGGTTCCTTGTATGGCATAACCGTTGTCGTCAAGGCGGACGGGGCCGGTCTGACTCGACATTTCCAGGATCGCTTCAGATGCAAAGGCCGCGTAATCCGCGGCGCCCGACAGGGCATCCGACAGAACTGGATCAAAGTATTTAAAATCGGGGAGATAGATGTCCACCACTCCCTGAAGGCGGCGGAGGGTTTCCACACGTTCGTAGCCGCTCGAATTGTAGACGATGGGCACAGGAGGCCGATAAAGGGAAAAGGCGTCCAGAATAGCGGAGACAAAGTGAGTAGGATTGACCAGATTGATATTGCGCGCACCCTGATCCACAAGCTCCCGGAAGATCTCCGCAAGACGGGCGGGCGAAATGGCTTTACCAAACCCGTCGTGGCTGATCGGCGCGTTCTGACAGAAAACGCAGGACAAGGAACATCCGGAGAAGAACACCGTCCCCGAACCACCCTGCGTTCCCGGCTCCCCGCTGATACAAGGTTCTTCCCCCTTGTGCAGAGCCGCCCGCGCCACCACAGGTCCATACGGCATCCGGCAATAACCGGTCCCTTCGCGCATATTCCGTCGTGCTCCGCATTGACGGGGACAAAGAGAACAGTGGATTTCAGCCATCCGGATCGCCTCCATTAGCCTGGATTTGGATTTTTCCACGAAAAACCCGCTGCGCAACCGCACAGCGGGTCGTTTCCCATCATTTCAGAAAAAACGCCGCCCGAAATTTTTATTAGCAAAGGAATCCCCGTTACGAACCAGATGTATTCCCGGATGTATTCGAGGAACGAGTGCTGATCAAAGCGACGGACTGGGCGCCAACGGAATGGAAACTGTCCTGGAGCTTTTCTTTTGAGACAGCGGAGTATTTTTCATCAGACAACGGATCGCTGATAAAATATCGGTCTCTGTCATATCCAATCAGTACCACACAATGCTGATTTTTGGGGTAAAGATAGGTGGATTTTTTATCATAGCTTTGCCACTGGTATACTTCTTTCAAAGGTTCAAAATCAATGGTAGTCAGATAGCCACCGGAATATTGCGGTCGAGAAACTGTGTTTCCAACTGGTCGAGGGACATCCCGGTTAAATTAACCGCCTGATAAGACGTATGATTGAGAATCGGTTGCAAACTTTTCACAATAACGGGCGCAAAACATCCCCATCCGTTATTGGTAGCGGGATCTCCGGCATAGGCCTCTTTCGGATCCGGTCCGTACCGGCACCCCCAACTGATTTTGACCGGTTCCTTAATCAAGTATTCCTCGATAAAGGTCTTTTCAGATATATCGAACCCGTAATACTGAAGCAGCATCACCGCCGACACCGCTTCACAGCCGTTGGGGTAATCGGGCAGTTGACATAAATGGGGAACTTGTAACAGTTTTGTACCGTTTCTCAAGAATCCCTGCAAAAATGCGTCTTGGTCTATTGGATAAGTGAGATCCGGATAGAGGGAATAGGCGAGCGCGACAATTTCCTGTATATCATCAGCTGTGAGAAAATTCCATTCCCCTTGTGGCGGATAATACGCATTGGCCTCGGCCTCAAAAATGGGAAATCCCCAGTTTAGCTGTATATATTCCGCCGCCGCTCCGGCAAAAATGGCCCAATCGACCCCTTGAGATACACAGTAGGACTCCAGTTCCAAAAGATTATAGCCGTCTTTCCGCTCGGTTTCCTCCGGCTCGTTGTCCAAAGGCACATAATTATTCAGAAAATAGTTGTCGCCTAACACGATGTTTTTCGAAAATTGATTCAACCGCATAAAGCGGTACGCTGTAAGACCAAGAAACGCTGCAGCCACGATGGAAACCAGCAGAAGGATCGTTAGAATCAGCGAAAGCGTTCGATACCGATTTCCCCGCTTTGCAATGTGTTTGGCAGACTGTTTCACTTAAAAACCCTTCTTCATCATAACGGCCGCCTGCTATACCAACGATCAGAGGACCTCCCGCACCTTAAAGCCATAGCCCCACACCGTTTCAATAGACAAATTGGTATTTTGGAGTTTTTTGCGTAGACGTTTGACTGTGTCGTCCGCCACTCGGGTGCTCGAGTCATTCTCAAATCCCCAGACCGTGGGAAGCAATTCGCTTCGAGGCACGGCACGGGATGCATTTTTCATCAGATAGGTCAGCATGGCGAATTCGGTGGGGGTGAAATGGATGTCCTTTCCGTCGGCATTTTGGGCAGACATATTATCCAGATCGACCGATACACCGCCAAGTGTAATACGACTGGTTGGAGCGACCGGCTTACAGATCAGCGCTATATCGGCGGAGATGTTTCCAGAACTGAGTTCTTCGGTAATGTTGGTATATTCGAGGGAATAACCGTTGTTGCGCAGACTGGTCATCAAAGTGTCCAGTAACTTGTTATCTTCGCCGTAAATGTAGACCAGCTTCGGCATAATCGATTCCTCCACTCCCAAAAATTGTCTTTATTCTACAATTTATGTGTGTTATTTGTGTGAATAAGAATCGACCAGTTCATTAACAAATTGTGGACATGGGATTATGCGAATCAGCGGCTGTACTCCGCAAGTAGGCGTTGTTTTTCATCCCAGAGGGGCTGAGAAAGATCGACATAGTAATTGTGCGGATTTTCAAAACGGAGCACTTCATCCCACATCGTATCGACCTGTTCCCGGCAATACCGGCGGATATCCTCGATTCCAGGCAGTTCGTACACGCATTTACCCTGTCGGAAAAGGGGCTTTTGAAGCGGAACTGCTCGAAAATTCTCGACAGTTTTACGCTTCCAGATATGATCGGGATCAAAGATCTCATAAGGCTTCGTATCGTCGATGACTTCCTCTCGCAGAGTCAGCACGTCTGCAATGGCTTTGCCGGTATCCCGGTCAAAAAGGCGCCATAGGTTTTTGAAGCAGGGATTGGTGATCTTGGTGACATTCTCACTGAC
>USDZ01000166.1 GCA_900553525.1 uncultured Oscillospiraceae bacterium | reverse complement strand
GGCCGACTTCGGCGAGAACGACGTCGAACTCGGTCTTCTCCTCAGCAGCAGCGGCAGCGGCCGGAGCGGCAGCGGCGGCGACAGCCACCGGAGCAGCGGCAGAAACGCCAAATTCCTCTTCGAGGGCCTTGACCAGTTCGGACAGCTCCATCACGGTGAGAGCTTTGACATCTTCGATGAGCTTGAGTACCTTATCAGACATGTTCTTTTCCTCCATTTTTTATATTTTAGAATAGTATGCAACTCGGCGCCGTCAGGCGCTCTGTTTTTCGGCGATGGCGTTGAGCGCCACCACCAGACCCCGCAGATTGGCGTTCAGCACGTTGGCGAAGCCGCTGATCGGGGCGTTCAGGCCGCCGAGAACCTTGGCGACGAGGACCTCCTTCGGAGGCATTTTGGCCAGTTCCTGGACCTCTTTGGCGTCGATGGCCTTCCCCTCGACAAACCCCGCCTTGATCTCAAAGTTTTTGTTCTTCTCCGCGTACTCGCAAAGGATTTTAGCGGCGGCCACATGGTCGGTCGGGCTGACCGCGAGAGCCGTGGCCCCCTCCAGCACGCCGTCGAGCCCCGTCAGGCCGGCGCTGTCCGCCGCGCGGCGCAGCATGGTGTTCTTAACCACCGCGTAATCCACGCCAGCTTCCCGCAGCTTTTTGCGCAGCACCGTATCGTCCGCGACGGTGATACCCTGATAATTGACCACCACGCCAGCGACCGAGCCGCTCAGCTTCTCGGCGAGCTTGGCGACAAACGCCTGCTTATCCTGCAAAACCTTCTCGCTTGGCAAATGATTTCACCTCCGTTCGGTTATAGCGGTTCTCCCAAAAGAAAAGCCCTCTCCGCGTGACTCCACGGAGAAGGCGCACATGCATCATACGTTTCCTTCCGCGCAAAAGCGTTCGGAAAAGAAACCCACTCATGCTCTGCCTCGGCAGGCGGCAATCCGCGCTTACGTATACCTAAACGGCACACACCTGCTGTCTGTGGAAGAACAGCGTTATCCAGTATACTTCACACCGCAGTATCTGTCAAGAGATTTCTCACAGGCACCGCGGATGCAGTCAACCCACTTTGGCGGGATTGATTTTAATACCAGGGCCCATCGTGGACGCCACCACACAGGAGCGGATGTACTGGCCCTTGGCAGCAGCGGGCTTGGCCTTCACAATGGCGCCGAGCAGGGTATCGAAATTTTCCTGCAGTTTTTCGGCACCGAAGGAAACCTTGCCGATGGGACAGTGGATAATGTTGGTCTTATCAAGGCGGTATTCGATCTTACCGGCTTTGGCTTCGGTAACCGCCTTGGCGACATCCGGGGTTACGGTACCGGCCTTCGGGTTCGGCATGAGGCCGCGCGGGCCGAGCACCTTACCGAGGCGGCCGACCACGCCCATCATGTCCGGGCTGGCGATCACAACGTCGAAATCCATCCAGCCGCCCTGGATTTTGGCGACCAGTTCCTCAGCGCCCACATAGTCGGCGCCCGCATCGGTCGCCGCCTGTTGCTTATCGGCCTTGGCAAAGACCAGAACCCGGACTTTTTTGCCGGTACCGTGGGGCAGTACCACTGCGCCGCGGACCTGCTGGTCGGCGTGACGGGAATCGACGCCCAGGCGGACATGGACTTCCACCGTCTCGTCGAATTTCGCCTTGCCGGTCTTAACCGCGAGATCAAGCGCCTCGGAAACCTCGTAAAGATTGCTGCGGTCGATCAACTTTGCGTTATCGGTATATTTCTTCCCATGTTTCATCGGTTAATCCTCCCTGTTGGACCCCCGCGCGAAGCGAAGGTTGAGTGGTAAAATCGGAATGCTCGGTTGTTCCTCCCACCCGGAACGGGTCTGCGTCAGTCGACAACCTCAATGCCCATGCTGCGGGCGGTCCCGGCGACCATGCTCATCGCCGACTCGATGCTCGCAGCATTCAGATCCGGCATTTTGGTTTCGGCAATCTTACGGACCTGCTCCTTCGTGATCTTCGCGACCTTGGTCTTGTTGGGGACGCCAGACGCCTTGTCGATACCGCAGGCCTTCTTAATTAGAACGGCTGCGGGGGGCGTCTTGGTGATAAAAGTAAAGGAGCGGTCGGCGTATACCGTGATGACAACGGGAATCACAAGACCCGCGTCGTTCTTGGTGCGCTCGTTAAATTCCTTTGTAAAGGCCATGATGTTCACGCCGTGCTGGCCGAGAGCCGGCCCGACAGGGGGCGCCGGCGTGGCCTTGCCGGCCGGAATCTGCAGTTTGATATACCCGGTGATCTTTTGAGCCATTTTACTTGCACCTCCAATAATCGTGGTGGATGACGGCGGAACCGGCCGGCCCCGCCTCCCACAGCCGGAAGAGTGTCCGGCGCACAGGTGTAAAAGCATGGCGCGTCCATGCTTCGAACCATCCATTCAGTCACAGCCGAAGCCGCGCCGGAATACCCGGCTTAATCCAGCAGTTCGGCCTGGTCAAGCTTGAGTTCGACGGGCGTCTCCCGGCCGAACATGGATATGGTGACCCGCACCTTGTTCTTTTCGCGGTCCACCTCGTCCACATGGCCGGAGAAATTCTCCAGCGGACCGTCGATGATACGCACCATGTCGCCCACGTCGTAATTGACCTCGACCTCGCGCTTTTCGACGCCCAAGGCGGCGACCTCCTCCTCCGTCAGAGGGGTAGGCTTCCCGTTAGGGCCGACAAAACCCGTGCAGCCACGGGTATTGCGCACCACATACCAGGAATCGTCGGTCATCACCATTTTCACCAGCACGTAGCCAGGGAAAATCTTGCGCTCCACCTCGCGTTTTTTTCCGTCCTTGATCTCGGTGACGGTCTCGGTGGGAACGGCGATTTCCTGAATCCAATCCTGGAGCTTGCGGTTTTCCACAATGGTTTCCAGATTTGTGGCGACCTTGTTTTCATATCCGGAATAGGTATGGCAAACATACCATCTTGCTTCCTCAGACATCCGCCAGACCTCCCTGCCTGTTGCCGCAGGGGATTAGCCCAACGACACGAATAATTCGACCAATTTGCTCAAACCAAAATCGATGACGCAGATAATCAGCCCCATGATCGCGCACATCGCCAGCGTCACGCCGGTGTTGCGCACCACCGTGGGAAAAGTCGGCCAGATGATTTTCTTAAATTCGCCCTTGAGATCCCGGAAATACTTGGCGATCCGCTTGCCGAGGCCACGTCCCTTTTTCTTGGCGGGCTTGGCGTCCTTTGCGGATTTTTGCGTCTTTTCTTGGACCTTCTCTTCCGGGTTTTCATCCGTTTTCACGATCTTGTCGTCAGCCATGCGTACCCCTTCTTTCCGTTTCAGGCTGTTCAGCAGCCTTTTATTTGGTCTCCCGGTGCAGGGTGTGCTTACGGCAGAACCGGCAATACTTGTTCATTTCCAGCCGGTCGGGATCGTTCTTCTTGTTCTTCTTTGTGTTGTAGTTGCGCTGCTTGCACTCCGTGCAGGCCAATACGACTTTCACTCTCATGACGGCACCTCCGTTTTACGGAATAAATTTGGGGTTCAGCCCCAGCCTCCCTCATAAAAAATAGGCGCAAAAAAATAGCCCC
>USDZ01000165.1 GCA_900553525.1 uncultured Oscillospiraceae bacterium | reverse complement strand
AAGGTGCTGCCGACCGTGACTGAAACCGCCGCTGCGAGCAGAAGAGCGGCCCCGCCGAAAAGAAGAATTCCGGCAAAGCTCGTCGCCTTTTTGTCACGCATGGTCGCGCCTCCCTATCGCAGAGTCGTCTGTCTCTAGTGCTACGGATCAAAGTCCCTCTTCCACAAAGTGGACCGGATAGCGGTCCCAATAGGCCCGGTAAACCCGGCCTTCGTTTTCATCCAGATTCCGTTGATATAAGCGGAAGGTGACCGGGATGTTCTTCGGCATCCACCATTCTTCATAGGAATAGCAGTACCGCATTCCGATTTTTTTCATCACCGCGCCGCTGCGGGGATTTCGAACATCGTGCGTTGCCGTGACAAAGGGAACGCCGTCGGCCCGGAGCCTTTCGATGACGGCTCCCGCCGCCTCCGTGATGATGCCTCGGTTCCACAGATCGCGCCGGAGGGCATATCCCAAATCATGGCTCTCGCCGCCGTCCACATGCACATAGCCGACCGGGGTAGGATCGGGTTTCAGACAGACGGCGTATCGGTATTCACCGGGATTTTGCAGATACTGCCCGACCAAAAAACGTTTCGCCTCTTCCATGGACGCGAGCTGAAACATCGGGAGAAAACGGGTCGTCTTCTCGTCGCTCAGGATTCGATACAGCGCAGGGGCGTCCCCTTCGGCAAATGCCCGCAGCCACAGGCGTTCGGTTTCCAGACCGATTGTCCCGTCCATGTAAATTCCTACCTTTCCCCGTGCGTACACGCTTGTATCCTATCATATCCCGGGCCGCGGCGCAAGATGGTTCAGCGGTCTTGGGGCACGGGAAAGAGGCCTGCGATGGGCTGAGAAAGAAACTCGCCTCTTGACAAACGGAAAAAAAGGGGGTATGCTCCTTTTAGATACAGAAAGAGCGATGACGGGGAAGTCCAACGGAGCGTTCCTTTCAGAGAGCCGCCGGGCGGTGCGAGGCGGTGGGAATTCCGGACGGATATCGCCCCTGAGCGGACCGCTGAACGATTGAAGTAGGCGTGTACGGCTTCTCCCCGTTATCGGAGACCGCGTTTCCTTTTCTATCAAAGGAGACGGGGGAGGAGGGCCGCCTGCGGCGGCCGAAGTAGGGTGGTACCACGAAAGCCGGCTTTCGTCTCTATACAGGGGCGGAGGCTTTATTTTTATTGAAACGAGGGATCCGGCATGCTCACGCTCGACAAGGTATACCATGCGTCGTATGTTCTCAAAAACGTCATCCGCTCCACCGACCTGATCCACGCGCCCAATATCCGGCACGACTGCAAGGTGTATCTGAAGACGGAAAACCTACAGGTGACCGGTTCGTTCAAGGTGCGGGGGGCGTATTACAAGATTTCCCAGCTCTCCGACGAGGAAAAATCCCACGGCGTAATTGCCTGCTCGGCGGGCAATCACGCCCAGGGTGTGGCACTCGCGGCGACGAAGAACGGCATCAAGTCGGTCATCTGCCTGCCCGACGGAGCCCCGATTTCCAAAGTGGAGGCGACGAAGAAGTACGGCGCTCAGGTCGAATTGGTCAAGGGCGTGTACGACGACGCATACCAGCGGGCCCTGGAATTGCGGGACCAGAAGCACTATACGTTCATCCATCCGTTCGACGACGAAAACGTCATCGCCGGGCAAGGGACGATCGGACTGGAGCTGCTCGAACAGCTTCCGGAAATCGACGCGGTGGTGGTGCCGGTCGGAGGAGGCGGCCTGATCTCGGGCGTGGCGTTCGTCATCAAGTCTCTCAACCCGCACTGCAAGGTCTACGGTGTGCAGGCGGCGGGGGCTCCGTCGATGGTGGATGCGCTGCGGGACGGGAAGAAGGAGACGCTCCCGGATGTTTCCACCATTGCCGACGGCATCGCCGTGAAAACACCCGGCGACCAGACTTTTGAGCTGTGCAGCCGGTATGTCGATGAGATGGTGACGGTGACCGACGATGAGATATCCACCGCCATTCTCACTCTCATCGAGCAGCAGAAACTGATTACGGAAGGGGCCGGGGCGGTGTCGGTCGCCGCCGTTTTGTTCGACAAAATTCCGGTCGAGGGAAAAAATGTGGTCTGCCTGCTTTCGGGCGGCAACATTGATGTGACCATTCTGTCCCGGGTCATCACCCGCGGCCTGCTCAAATCCGGGCGGTCGGCGGACATCATCATCGAACTGTCGGATAAGCCGGGACAATTAAGCGGCGTGTCCAAGATCGTCGCGGATCTCGGCGGCAATGTGGTGGCCGTGAACCACGACCGGGCTGATCTGGACATGGACATCAACGCCTGTTTCCTCCGTCTGGTGCTTGAAACCCGGGATCACGCCCATGTGGAGGAAATCAAAAAGGCTCTGACTGCTGCAGGATACAAACTGGCGTCCCGGTCCTGACGGGACCGTTCACGGATTTAGGAAGTTCTACATAATAAAGGAGGAAACGGTATGCAGGTCATTCATACGGACAAAGCGCCCGAGGCGATCGGGCCCTATTCGCAGGCTATGGTATCGGGAGGGCTGCTTTTCACCTCGGGACAGATCGCCATCAATCCGGCGTCGGGCGAGGTAGAGGCGGAGACCCTCGAGGGACAGACTGAGCAGGTGATGCAAAACCTCGGTGCATTGCTGGAAAAGGCGGGCAGCGGCTTCGACCGGGTGGTTAAGACCACCTGCTTTCTCGCCGATATGGGGGATTTCGCCGCGTTCAACGCGATCTATGAACAGTATTTCACCGGTCGTCCGGCCAGATCCTGCGTGGCGGCGAAGCAGCTTCCCAAAAACGTGCTCGTCGAGGTGGAACTCATTGCTGAGGTATAAAGGCGCAGAGGGCTTTATATCGCCGGCCCAATTCCATCCGATTTCCATGCGGGAAAGACCTGTGGGGAATTTTTAAGAGACTGTACAAAAGAGCCTGTCCAAATCCAAGCCGCTGCGGAATGGAAATTCCGCAGCGGCTTTCAGTCTGTAGAGAAAGCCGTTTTATACGGGAGTAAAAGAGCGGGTTCTTTGTAATAGAAAGGTGAAAAGGCGGTCAGGGCAGAGAATAGAGGAGAGGGGCGAGTTTCTCTTCACTTCCAGAAAGTCGTTTTTTTGAGATGGATGGCAGCGAACTGAAGTCTAACCCAATCGGAAACCTGGGCTAAAACTTGGTGTGGGGGATACCGCATGGCATGCTTCTCTTTCGTGTCGGCCAAGACCCGTTCAATGGTCTCCTTGCGTTCTCCAACCTCTTTCCCATACCGCTTTCTATTTTTTCATGCTTATCCAAGGAGAGGCTGAATCCTTAAAAAACCGGTCGAGCTGCCGCTGGTTTTGCAATACCACTGTCTTGTCCGGATACCGTTTACGGATTTCCCGGAAATGACGGCGGTGCCGGCGGTCTCGTCCCTCGTGTAAAATCCACCACAAAAACGCAGCGTCGATTTTTTCCTCGCATCCGTCCGCCATATCCTCCCGGGTCCGACCGCGGTATTTCCGGTACCGTTTATAAGCGCGGATCAGGCAGGTCAGCCGCGGAAAGGTCAAAATCACGATGCGGTCGGCCTGGGCAAGCCGCTCTTCCTGATAAAATTTGAAATAATTTCCCTCGATCACCCAGGTGTCCTGATGCATAAAGGCCTCCGTCATGG
>USDZ01000164.1 GCA_900553525.1 uncultured Oscillospiraceae bacterium | reverse complement strand
CCATCGTCCACACCAAGTACAGCGATGTGCTGCCGGCCAACAAAGGGCTGGCCGGGGCTTCGGTGGAGATGATCCCCCTGGACCGCCGGGAGTATCGGCTGAAGGACGCCCTGGCCCAGGTGGAGGCAAGCTATGACTTCATCCTCATTGACTGCCCCCCCTCCCTGGAACTGCTCACCCTCAACTGCCTGTGCGCGGCGGATACCGTGCTGGTGCCGGTCCAGTGCGAATACTATGCCCTGGAAGGCCTCAGCGACCTGCTGTCCACCGTCCGCATTGTGAAGGGGCGGCTGAACCCCGCCATCGCCCTGGAAGGGCTGCTGCTGACCATGTACGATGGCCGGACCAACCTCTCCCTCCAGGTGGCGGAGGAGGTCAAGCGCCACTTCCCGGGCAAGGTCTTTGCCACGGTGATTCCCCGGAACGTGCGGCTGTCGGAGGCCCCCAGCCACGGCAAACCGGTGACGGCTTACGACAGTTCCTCCCGAGGGGCGGTGGCCTACCGGCGCCTGGCCGAGGAGCTGTTGGAGAAGAATCCCCTGCCCCGCCGGGCATAACCCCCCGCGGCAGCGGGTTTGTGGATTGCACCTTGTGCCATAGAAAGGAAGGGATACCATGGCCTTAGGACGCGGGCTGGACGCGCTCCTGGGAGACACCACCCTTCAGGCCCAGACGGGAGGTTCCGTAAACCTCCCCATTTCACAAGTGGAGCCTGGCCTGAACCAGCCCAGAAAACACTTCGACGAGGAAGCCCTGGCCGACCTGGCGGAGTCCATCCGCCAACACGGGATGCTCCAGCCCTTGACGGTGCGCCGGCTGGCCTCGGGATACTATCAGATCATCGCCGGGGAGCGCCGCTGGCGGGCCGCCCGGCAGGCGGGGCTGGAAGAGGTCCCCGCCATCATCATCGAGGCCGACGACCGGAAGGTCATGGAGTTGGGCCTCATCGAGAACCTCCAGCGCCAGGACCTCAACCCTATGGAAGAGGCGATGGGGTATCGAACCCTGATGGAGACCTATGGCCTGACCCAGGAAGAGACCGCGAAGGCGGTCAACAAATCCAGACCGGCTGTGGCCAATGCGCTTCGCCTGCTTCATCTCCCGCAGGAGGTGGCCGAGATGGTGGCGGCGGGCCGTCTGTCGGCCGGACATGCCCGGGCGGTTCTCGCTTTTGAAGATGAGGAAGGACAATGTCGGGCGGCGCGCGCGGCGGTCGAAGGGGATCTTCCGGTACGGACACTGGAAAAAATGGCCAAAGCCGCCAAGACGGCGAAGAAAGAGGGAGCGGCGCGGCCGCTTTTCCCAGAAAACGCCTTTTATACCGAAGTAGAGTTGGCCTTGTCCGAACAGCTCGGCCGCCGGGTGAAGGTGGCCGCCAAAGGGGAGAAAGGCAGCCTGCAGATCGAATTCTATGGGGAGGACGATCTAAGGGATTTGGCCAACCGGCTGGCGCCGCGGTAAAGAGAACTTGAGGCCGTCCGGCGGACAGCCTTGGTATATAGGAAGGAAATGAGGACGAAGACATGCTGGACATCAAATTGGTACGCAGCGATCCCGACCGGGTGAAGGCCGGGATCCGGAAACGCGACATGGACCTCGACGGCGTTGTGGATGAAATTCTTACCCTCGACGCCCAGCGCCGCCAACTGGCGGGGCAGGTCGAAGGAATGAAGGCGGAGCAGAACGCCGCCTCCAAACAGATTCCCCAGATCAAGAAGGAGGGTGGAGACGCCGCTCCCTTGATGGCCCGAATGAAGGAGTTGTCGGCCAAGATCAAGGAAGGGGACGGGGCTCTGGCCGAATTGGAAGAAAAACAGAAAACCCTGCTGTTATCCCTGCCCAATCTGCCCGATGAAGATTTGGCCGCAGGCGGCAAGGAGAACAACCGGGTGCTCCACACCTTCGGAGAGCCGCCGCAATTCGATTTTCCGGCAAAAAACCATGTCGAGCTGTGCGAAAGCCTGGGACTGATTGATTATGAGCGGGGTGCCAAGCTGGCGGGCAGCGGTTCCTGGGTTTATCGAGGCTGGGGAGCCCGTCTGGAATGGGCGCTCCTTAATTTCTTCATCCAGGAACATATTGCCGACGGATATGAGTTTATCCTGCCGCCGCATATGCTCGGGTATGACTGCGGCTATGTGGCGGGGCAGTTCCCGAAATTCATGGATGAAGTTTACTGGATTGAAAATCCAACCAGTAGCGACAAAAAATTTATGCTGCCCACCGCCGAAACGGCGCTGGTCAACCTCCACCGGGGTGAAATCCTGGATCCGGCGGATTTGCCCCGCAAATACATCGCCTACACCCCCTGCTACCGCCGGGAAGCGGGCAGCTACCGCTCTGAGGAGCGGGGCATGATCCGGGGACATCAGTTCAACAAAGTGGAAATGGTACAGTACACCACGGAGGAAGGCTCGGACGCGGCGTTCGAAGAACTGGTCGGCAAGGCGGAACGGCTGGTGCAAGAGATGGGACTCCATTACCGGCTCAGCAAACTGGCCGCCGGGGATTGCTCCTTCTCCATGGCCCGCACCTACGACATTGAGGTATGGATTCCCAGCATGGGGATCTATAAGGAGGTCAGCTCGGCCAGCAACGCCCGGGCTTATCAGGCCCGGCGGGGCGCGATCCGCTACCGGGGTGGGGATGGCAAGCCGCGGTTTGTTCATACTCTCAACGCCTCGGGGCTGGCGACCAGCCGGGTGATCCCGGCTTTGGTGGAGCAGTGTCAGAACGCCGATGGTTCGGTTACGGTGCCGGAAGTGCTCCGGCCCTTCCTCGGGACCGACCGGCTTTGCCCGGTTAAGTGACGGCCGGGCGTCAAAGAACCTGAGCGCTAATCGACGGTTCCGAGCCTCGCCCGGAACCGTTTGTTTCACATGAAACAAGGAGGAAACCGCCTGTGAAGGAACTGTTGACCGTCCTGGGTTGCCTCTTGATCCCCGCGGCAGTGTTGATTCCGCCGATTCGCAGGGGGGAAGGGCGGTTATCCAACAGGCTGAAGGCCTGCCGGTACGAGTGGGCGGTGTATGCCGCTTTGGCAGTGGGCTTCGCGGTGCGGCTGACGGCGCTGGGGGACTATCCCGCCGGCTTCAATCAAGACGAAGCCTCTGCCGCGTACGACGCCTACAGTATTCTCAAGACCGGATATGACCGGAACGGGCAGTTTTTGCCGGTGCATCTCATTGCCTGGGGAAGTGGGCAGAATGCGCTGTATTCCTATTTGAGTATCCCGTTTCTCGCAGTTTTCGGACTGAAGGTCTGGGCTTTTCGGCTTCCGATGGCGCTGATCGGGTGCCTGTCCCTGGTCGCCTTTTGGCGGCTGTTGTTGGCGATAGCCGGCCGAAAAACGGGCCTGATAGGGCTGGCGTTGCTGGCGGTGTGCCCATGGCATATTTTGAAAAGCCGGTGGGCGCTGGAGTCAAATCTGTTTCCCGATCTGGTTCTGTTCGGAGGGCTGTTTCTGGTCCTCGGGCTGAAAAAGAACCGTCTCCCGTCTTTTTTGGCGGGCTGTGGGATTCTCGGACTGTCTGCATACGCCTACGGAACATCCTATCTGTTTCTGCCGGCTTTTGTACTTCCGCTGTGGATTTTCCTGCTCTGGCAGAAAACATGCACGTTTCGCCGGGCGGGGGCCGGGCTGGGCGTGCTGATCCTTGTCGCTCTGCCCATGAT
>USDZ01000163.1 GCA_900553525.1 uncultured Oscillospiraceae bacterium | reverse complement strand
TATGATGAACGATTATGATGTTCTGATCGCTGGCAGCGGTGTGGCCGGCCTGTATGCGGCGCTGAATTTCGCGCCGGGGGTACGGGTGCTGGTGTTGTCGAAAAAAGAGCGGATGCTCTGCAACAGTGCCTTGGCCCAGGGGGGCGTGGCCGCGGTGGTGGATAAGGAAAACGACGATTTTCGCCTCCACATCGCAGACACGTTGATCGCCGGCGGATATAAAAACAACCTGCGGAGCCTGGAAATTCTGGTGAATGAGGGACCGGAGGACGTGCTGCGGCTTCTTAAGGAAATGCACGTTGATTTCGACCGGGATTCGGAGCACCACATATCGATGACGCTGGAAGGCGGCCATTCCCGCCGCCGCATCCTGCATCATAAGGACTCGACCGGCCGGGAAATTACCGAAAAGCTTTTGGCTGCGGCCATGGAAAAACCCAACATCACCTTTCTCGATTATGCGCAGCTGGTGAATCTGGTGCCGGGGGAGGGCGGATTCTGGGCGCAGCTTCTCGTCCAGGATGAGCCTAGGGTGCTGTCTTGTTCCTACTGCATCCTCTGTACCGGTGGTATCGGCCGGGTATATCCCTATACCACCAACTCCGCCATTGCCACCGGCGACGGCATTACCCTGGCGCATGAGATGGGAGCGCGGATCCGGAATCTGCATCTCGTACAGTTCCATCCGACCGCCTTCGCCGCCGCCCAGGGACGGGAGCGGTTCCTCATCTCGGAGGCGGTCCGGGGGGAGGGGGCAACCCTGCTCAACAAGGACGGAGAACGGTTTATGTACCGCTACGATGAACGCGGAGAACTCGCACCGCGGGATGTGGTTTCCCGTGCCATCGTGCAGGAGGCCGCCCGTACCGGCAGCGAGGATATCTTCCTGGATATTCGTTTCCGAGGAGAGTCGTTTATTAAAAATCGTTTCCCCATGATTTACGAGCGCTGTCTCGAAGAAGGCGTCGACATCACAAAAGATCGGATCCCGGTGTTTCCCTGCCAGCACTATCTAATGGGGGGAATTGACGTGGGGGTTTACGGAAATACCACCGTGGACCGGTTGTATGCGGCGGGGGAATGTTCCCACACCGGCGTCCACGGTCTCAACCGGCTGGCAAGCAATTCCCTGCTGGAGGCGCTGGTCTTCGCCCGCCGAACGACTTACGACATCAGCCGCCGGATGCGTCATGAGGACAGCGGCCTGAAGGGGGAGGCGCCCGCTATGAGGCTGGATGGCTGTCCTCTGCATCCGGGGCATCGCACCGCCATCCGGCAGATCATGCAAAAAGCCTGGTTTGTTCTTCCCGATTATGATTTTGTGGATGAAGGTCTTGCGCAGGCCGAAGAGATCCTGGAAGATCTCCAAAATGGAGGCTATGCCCTGACCACGGATTTCGTGGAGGCGAAAAGCCTTGCAACGATCTGTGTACTCATCCTCCGGGAGGTTCAGGAACTCAAGCATGACGGTGAAACGGAGGATTAAGGAGGTCAAAGCCATGCAGCTTCCCTGGTTTATAGTGGATGATGTGATCCGGACCGCTCTCAAGGAGGATATCCATTATCTGGATACCACCACCGATTTGATGATTCCGGCCGATGCACGGACCACCGCCTTCTTTTTGGCTAAAGCGGAGGGAGTGGTCTGCGGTCTGGATGTGGCTCTGCGGGTTTTCAGACTCCTTGACGACACATTGAAGGTGGAGATCCTCCTGCCCGAAGGAACCTGCGTAAAGCCGGGCGATTTGATCGCTCGGGTGGAGGGATATACCCGGGCGCTTCTCAAGGGAGAACGCACCGCGCTCAATCTGCTGCAGCATATGTCGGGTGTCGCTACGGCAACCGCCAGGGCGGTGGAAAAGGTACGGGGAACTAGGGCCGTTATCACGGACACCCGTAAGACGCTGCCTGGCTTACGCGCTCTGCAAAAGTACGCTGTCACAGTTGGCGGAGGCAAAAACCATCGTTTTAATCTGTCTGACGGCGCTATGCTCAAAGACAACCATATCGACGCTGCCGGCGGGATCCCACAGGCGATCGCGGCGATACGCAACAAGCTCGGGCACATGGTCAAGCTCGAGGTGGAGACCCGAAATCTCGACGAAGTGCGGCAGGCTCTGGAGGCGGGCGCCGATTTGATTATGCTGGATAACATGGACTGTACTGCCATGGCCGAGGCCGTGCAGATGGTCGGCGGCCGGGCCCTCCTCGAAGCAAGCGGCGGAATCCGGGAGGATACGCTTCGCGCTGTGGCGGAAACAGGGGTGGACATTATTTCC
Source organism: uncultured Oscillospiraceae bacterium (assembly GCA_900553525.1). Classification (GTDB taxonomy): domain Bacteria; phylum Bacillota; class Clostridia; order Oscillospirales; family Acutalibacteraceae; genus UMGS1623. Next base: position 1,401 of record USDZ01000163.1, on the reverse strand, counting down.
ATCGGAGCCTTGACACACTCGGTTAAAGCCCTGGATATTTCGATGAAAATCCAAAAATCATGAAAAAAGCGGGCCCGAGCGGCCCGCTTCCCTTTTATATATCCGCCAGTCAGGAATTTTGATCCCCACAGACCGGCATATGGTTTCCACTGTACGGCGGCAATACAGACCGCGTTGTCTTTATAATGGTTCTTCCTTGATCTTTACCCCCAGCAGGCGGGCGAGTTCTACGGCCTGCAGGGGCGAGACGACCGCGTCCCGGAGTTCGTCGCCAGAGACAAAAATCCCTTCGAGTTGATTGGACGACAGATCGATCCCGGCAAGGCGGGTACGGCAGAAATTGACGTGTACCAGACGACAGGACTCAAAGGACAGCCCCTGGGCCGTGCATTGCAAGAAGACGCTTTCCGTCAGGTCGCAGCGGGAGAACCGCACGGCCTTAAACGGCGTTTCGGAGAAATTGGCCATCCGAAACGGCCCGCCTTCCCATACGACGTGATGCATGGGACTGTGAATGAAGGCGGTGCCAACCCCTTTGCAGTTTTCAAACCGGCAACGCAGAAAGGCGCAGCCGGACAACTCGGCTCCCGACAAGTCGCAGCCGGAAAAGATCGTGTCCACGAAATCGGCATGCCCGAAGCGGCAGGCGGCCAGACGCACGCCGTCGAAGCGGCATCTCCGGAACTCCAGGCGGGATGAGAATTCGCCCGTCAGGGTTCCCGCGAGGAAGTGCCGGTCGGTTACATCTTCACCTGAGGCCGCGCACGCGGCAATCACATCGGCCGGATTGCCGGACGCCGGGAGGGATTCGGGAATGGAGGGAGGCAGGAGTTTCATGGCGCGGAACCTCCGATTGGATTCGAAATAGAACAAAAGCCTCGTCAAAGATGACGAGGCTTTTCCAGACGACTTTATGCTTGGGCACGTTTAGCGAGGGAGGACTTTCTCCTGGCGGCGGTATTTTTATGCAGAAGGCCCTTCGCCACGGCCTGGTCAATCTTCTTGACGGCGGCCCGTACAGCCTCGTCCTTATCGGCGGCCCCCGTTTCAATCGCCACGTTCGCCTTCTTGATCTGGGTCCGGAGGGCAGAGCGGTTGGCCTTGTTCTGCGCGGTCTTGGTCGCGATGACCCTCACACGCTTTTTAGCGGATTTGATATTGGGCATGGTCACACCTCCTCTGCCAATTCGTTCCTTGAAAATCACGCACAAATTATCTTAGCATGTTCCGGGCGGAAAATCAACTGTTTTTTTAGGAATATTCCGGTTTTTTCTGCAAATACTCGAAAAGCATAGCGATCCCGGGGCGGGAGAAGAGAACTCCGGCGGATGTGTCGCCTGAAGCAAACCCGCTCGGTTTCCCGGCTGGCAGAAAGGAATGACCATTCATGCAAGGACGTAC
>USDZ01000162.1 GCA_900553525.1 uncultured Oscillospiraceae bacterium | reverse complement strand
GCGGAGCAGCGCCGATTCCATCTCGGTGCGCCGGGAGACGCCGCCCTTGAGTCGTTCCAGTGTTATCTGAAGGGTATCCATCGCGTGGAGGACCGCCGGCAGTTCATACCGCGCGGCCTCCTCCCGCATCCGGACCATCTCGGCGTCCGACAGCACAATGAGGCCGGATGCATCTTCAACGCTTTTAAGGATCATCAAATCCCGGTAAAAGGCGATCAGCTCAGTGCACAACCGCTCCATATCCCGGGAGGAGTCATACAGCTTTCCGAGAAGCGAGAGCGCCACGCCGCTGCTGCCGCTGCGTATCGCCGCCGACAGATCATACAGAGCGTCCCGTCCGGCCATTCCGGCAGCCTCTTCCACCACCGGAACTGTGATCTCCTTTGTCCGAGCGGCGCATTGATCGAGCAAGGACAGAGCGTCCCGCATCCCGCCGTCTGCCAGTCGGGCCAGCAGAAGCAGGGCGTCCTCCGTGACGGTGAAGCCTTCTTGTTCCGCAACGAAACGAAGGCGGGCCGCGATGTCGGTCGGGGCGATCCGGATGAAATCGAACCGCTGACAGCGGGAGAGAATGGTGGCGGGCAGCTTATGCACCTCGGTGGTGGCGAGAATAAAGATCACATGAGAAGGAGGCTCTTCAAGGGTTTTGAGCAAGGCGTTGAAAGCCCCGGCTGAGAGCATATGCACCTCGTCCACGATATAGACGCGGTATTTCGCAGTGGAAGGGGTGTAGCGCACCTCTTCCCTCAAATCCCGGATATTGTCCACGCCGTTGTTGGATGCGGCGTCGATCTCCACAACATCGGTGACGGCCCCTGAATCGATTCCGCGGCAGATCGCGCATTCGTTGCAGGGTTCTCCGTCCACGGGATGCAGGCAGTTGACTGCCTTGGCCAGAATCTTCGCACAGGAGGTTTTGCCCGTGCCCCTCGAACCCGTAAAGAGATAAGCATGGGCCAGACGACCGGTTTTCAGTTCGTTTTTCAGGGCGGCGGTGACATGGGGCTGCCCGTAGACCTCGTCGAAGGTTTTGGACCGCCATTTCCGGTAGAGAACCTGGTACAGAGAAGTCCCTCCTTTCAGCAGGACGATTAGAGGACGCAAAAACGCCTCACGCTTTCGGGCATACAGGCGGACAGGTTTCCTGCGGCGCACGGGTGCAGACCGCTTAATGCTGCTCGGTTCCCCGCCTGACATGGTTCACGGCGCTCCGTCGCACAGGACCCGCCCGCCTGTATGCCCCAAGGCACGCGGCGTTGTGAATACAGTATACAAGATTTTTATAAAAAAAGCAACCGGTCCCGGGAAAAACCCGTATCCCGCGGCCCGGGACCATTTTTCGCTATCGACAGAAGAGCGCCCTTTGAACGGCGCGGTCAGGAAAGGGCACGGCGGATCCGTCTCCATGCTCGCGCCGGTACTCCGGCTTTGTCCAGCCCGTACACACAGGCAAGAAGGCAGCCTACCGCCAATATGGAGGCTCCGGGGACGAGCAATACCCCATATACCACACGCAGGCCCCCTTCCACCAACGGAGCGTAAGAACCGCCGATAATGGTGGAAAGCAGAAGTGGGGCCAGGCACACTAGCAGGACCAGGCCGCTGAGGAAAAGAGGGACGGCGGCAAACAGCAGAGCGCGCCCCTTTCTCCGCCGATGCATCCATACCAGGCAGAGCAGGGAAATAAGGCAGAAAGCCGCTCCACCCCAAAGAATCCAGTCGGGAAGGACGAGCCGGTCCTGCGTCTGTGTCAGGAACGCCAAAATTTCCTCGGCATCCAGACGTGTGCCTTTTACCAGAGAGTTGAGCGCCTCCAAACGGGTTTCGGGAAGCGCCTCCCGGTCCAAAGCCGCCAAAAGGAGTTGGAGGTTTTCCGAAATCCTATCCGTCAAGATGGTTGTGCAGTCTTCCTCGGAAATATAAGTTTTGCCGTCAACAGTCAGATAGAGCGGCTGTACCTGCCGGACCGTTCGGATCAGGCGGGAGGCAATGGTCTGTGGGTTAAAACGGGGGGATTGCCCCGTGCGCAGATAGGCAGCGCATTCTGCGATCAGATCGTCCAGGCACCGCTGTATCCGTGAGGTGCTCAACAACATCTGTACCGTCTCTTTTTCCAGACGAAGTCCCAGAAAATAGGAAGAGTCTGGCAGAGACGCGGTCAGTGCCTCGATCGCTTCTTTTGTCAAAAAGCGGGAAGCCGCTTCCTTTTCCAGAACATGTTTGGCCGTGTATCCCACGCAGATCATCACCCCGCCGATAAACAGGCAGATCGACAACAGGACGGCCGTCACTTTCTGCCAGAGACGATAGGGCTCGTCCTTTTGTCTATTACGGGACTTGGCTGTAGGAGGCGCTTCGAAATAGGATTCGGATTTTTCGCCGCCCAGCGGCTGGGGGATGGAAACACCTGTGCCGGCTGGAAAGTTTCCAACGACGGGGATAGCGGGTTCCGGAGGAGGCGGAATCGCCACTTCTGGCTGTGAATGAGCGGGCGTGGGTACAGCAGAGGAAGGAGAGGGCTTGTCCCCCGGATAAAGGGGACAATACCGGCAAGTCTGGTCCTCAGGGGAAAACTCGTGCGGGCAGGTGTCGCAGTTCATACTCAAAACCCCTCTCAGATCTGGGGAAAAGCCTGCCCTGGGCGCGCTCCTTCCCCGGATAAACGGCCAGCCGCCGGGCCGCCTCTTTTTCCGTATCAGTATACCACAGATCTTTCATTCACTGCAACGGGTAATCCCCCGTTATTCCGTGTAGGGCCGGAAGTTCCCTCTTGATTTCGCTCATCCCTCATGCTATGCTTATTATACTGTTCGCAATAAAAAGATTTACTGGGGTTTTAACAGAAGCGGAGGTGCCCCTTTTGTATCCGATCGTATATAAACGCCCGCTCAATCCATCCGTCACCCTGATGGAGGTGGAGGCGCCTTATATCGCCCGCAAGGCGCGAGCCGGTCAGTTCATTATTCTGCGGGTCAATGAAACGGGGGAGCGGATTCCCTTGACCATCGCCGACCATGACGCGGAGAAAGGCTCCATCACCCTCCTGTACCAGAAGGTGGGCAAAACCACGCTGCTGTTGGACACTCTGGATGTCGGGGACGCCATCCTTGATGTCGTAGGGCCGCTCGGACGTGCCACCGAACTCGAAGGATACCGTAAGGTTGCGGTTATTGGAGGAGGAGTGGGCTGTGCCATTGCCTATCCCGAGGCCAAGACGGCCCACGAGGCCGGGGCGAGGGTGGACATGATCGCGGGCTTCCGCAGCCGGGATATCGTTATGCTTGAAGAGGAATTCCGGGCGGTGAGCCACCGTCTGTTTGTAATGACGGACGATGGGTCGTATGGGGAGAAGGGGTTTGTTACCGTCAAGCTCCAGGAACTTTTGGACGCGGGCGAGGCCTATGATCTGGTGATCGCGATCGGCCCCCTGCCTATGATGCGGGCGGTGGCCGGAGTGACGAAGCCCTTTGGGATCAAGACCCTCGTCTCTATGAATCCAATTATGATCGATGGGACGGGTATGTGTGGGGGCTGTCGCCTCACCGTCGGGGGCGAGACCAAATTCGCCTGTGTGGATGGTCCGGAATTCGACGCCCATCAGATCGACTGGGATGAGGCCATGCAGCGCCTGACCCAATATCGTGAAGAGGAACACGCCTGCCGTCTGAAATTCATGGGCGGGGAATAGGTAAGCGGCCGTTTTTGGAAGGTCGCCGGAAAGGATAGAGTCTGACTATGGC
>USDZ01000161.1 GCA_900553525.1 uncultured Oscillospiraceae bacterium | reverse complement strand
CGCCCACGGCCGGCGTTCCAGAACGGTCCGGAGCCTCTATTCTCTGCTCAATGACAACCTGACCGGCGCGAGGGTGGTGCGGGCTTTTGGACAGGAGGAAAACGAGAACCGGCGCTTCCATAAAGTCAATGAAAAGCTGCGGGAGGCCGAAATGAAAACGGAGTGGTATGGCAGCCGTTTCGACATCGCCTACAACCTGGCCCGTGATGTCCCCACCCTGCTGGTATGGGGCGTCGGAGCCCTGATTATTCTGGCCGGGCCGGGGGATTTTACCTATGGCAAATTGATCACCTTTGTCAACTATCTCGTTATGATGCAGGGACCGATGATCTTCTTTTCAGACGTGTTCCGCTGGTGGACGAGAAGCATGAACGCCGCTCAGCGGGTATTTGAAATCATCGACGCGGTTCCGGACATCGCGGAAAAGACGGATGCGGTTGAGCTCCAATTGAAGGGCGGTGTCAAGCTTGAAAACGTGTCCTTTAGCTATGAGCCCAACAAACCGGTCCTCAAAAACGTTTCGTTCGAGGTAAGACCGGGTGAAATGCTGGGAATTGTTGGCAAATCCGGGGCGGGAAAATCCACCTTGGTCAACCTGATTTCCCGGCTCTACGATACCGACGAGGGAACGGTCCGGCTGGACGGCGTCGATGTGCGGGATCTGGCTTTCTCCTCTCTGCGGGGGGCGGTGGCCATGGTCAGCCAGGAGACCTATATTTTTATGGGTACGGTATCCGAAAACATTGCGTATGCGCGCCCCGACGCCACACATGAGGAGATTGTGCGGGCTGCCATAGCCGCCAGCGCCCACGGATTTATCTGCCGTTTGCCCCACGGTTATGATACGGTTATCGGAACAGGCGGCCGGGAGTTGTCAGGCGGGGAGAGACAGCGGCTGTCTATTGCAAGGGCGATTTTAGCCGATCCCCGGATCCTGGTGCTGGATGAGGCGACGGCGTCGGTGGATACCGAGACCGAACGGGCCATCCAGGCCTCTTTGGACGAACTAATCAAGGGGCGGACCACCATATCCATTGCCCATCGGCTTTCCACCCTGCGGGGCGCGGATCATTTGATCGTATTGGATAATGGAGAACTGGTGGAGAGCGGTACCCATGCCGAACTGGTGGAAAAAAGAGGCGTGTATTACAAATTGCTGCAGTTACAGACCAAGGCCCTCGCTATGAGAGGCGTCGAATAATCGGATCGGTGTCCAAGGGACACCGTGAAAGGAAGGGATGTCGATGAGTCCGGAAAACGAAGCCCCCGACATACTGGAACAGGAAAGAAAAGCGGTGGCGGATATGATCGCCATCCGGGCGATTACCGCGGAGAACACGGTTTTTGAACGGACGGCGGGCGGGTTTGTCCGCATGACTTACACCGCCCCGGATGGAGCGGTGCGGGAATATTCGCGGGTATCGGTCCACCGCTGTTTTCCTTTTTCCGACCCAGATCACTATATTTCCATTCGTGAACCCGAAGCAGACGGCAAAGAAATCGGACTGATCGAGGATCTCCGCCGTCTGCCGGAGGATATCAGGCGGATGCTGGAGGAACAGATGGCTCTGCGGTATTTCACCCCGATTCTCTTGAAAATCCACAGTATCAAGGAGGAAAATGGATTTTCCTATTGGGATACCGAAACCGATCGGGGCGCCTGCCGTTTTACCGTCCGGATGGGCAGCGGAAGCGTCTATGCCATTGGAAAAGACCGGTATCTCGTCACCGACCTGGACGGAAACCGGTTTGAGATTCCGGATCTTAGCCGCATGACCGCTCGGGAATTGAAAATGTTGGATCTATTTGTCTGAGGAACCCGAAAAAGGGGGGTGGTTCTATGAAACTGCGATATACTCTGCCCACATGGGCGGAGGGACTGGCGGAGATTGACCCGGAAAAGGTGCGGTATTGCGTGCCCTACGACCTGACGGCGGAGGGACGTTTTCTTCGGGACGGTCTTCTTGTGGTCACGAGGGAGCGGCTTTTGGTACTCGCCGACAGGCGGGTACTCCAGGATATCCCGCTGCGGCAGGGAGCGGAAATTGTTTGTTCCCCCCAGGTGGACAGCGGGCTGCTGCTGGCCCGGCAGGACGGAGAGGAACAATTCCTCTGTCGTTTTACCATGCGGCATATGGTGCGGATTTCTTACGTTGCCAAAGGCGCCACCCAGTTTGCCGCTGGTGCGGATCGGCCGGTGGAGAGCCGGGAACGGGAGATCTACTGTCAAAAATGCGGACGGGTTCTGCCCGGAGCGGCTCTATGCCCCAAGTGCGACAGCGGCCGCAGCATCGGACTGCGGCACTATTGGGATCTGTGCAGCCGGTATACGCTGCCGTTACTCGTGTTGTCCCTGCTGACCGGGATTGTGGCGGTCATCAATGTCAGCCTGCAGTTTATCCAGCGGGATTTTATTGACAACGTTCTACAGCCGGCCACCGGTACTCTGGCGGATGTAGCGCGCTTTTTTGGGATCATGCTGGTGCTGACGCTGGTGAACATCACGCTGAATATCACCAACACCCTGTGGAGTACACATTTGGGGACCCGGATCAGCCGGGATCTGCGGGCCAGGATATTTGATAAAATCAATCAGCTCTCCCTCTCCTTTCTGAACATCCGTCAGGCGGGCGAGTTGATGAACCGTACGGTGGAAGATACCAATCGGGTACGGGATTTCATGCAGCAGACCATGGCCCAGATGCTGACCAATCTATTCACAATGGCGGGCGCTCTGATTCTGATGCTGATTATGAACTGGAAGCTGGCGCTGCTTGCGGTGGCGCTGGCACCGCTGGCCATGCTGCTCGTGCGCTTGTTTCGTCGGAAGGAGCGGCGTATCTTCCGTCAGCAGTGGCTTGTCGACGACCGGCTTAACGACCGGCTCCAAGACGTGATCTCCGGAATACGGGTGGTGAAGTCCTTTGGCCAGGAAAAGCGGGAGACAGACCGGTTTCAGGAAGCCGCCGGACGCCTGATGCGGATCCAGCGGCGCAACGAGATCTTCTGGGCGACGCTCTATCCCTTTATCACCATTATTATGACGGCCGGAACCTATTTTGTGATGTATTTCGGCGGCGTTCATGTCCTGGACGGCACCATGACCTCCGGCCAGCTCGTCCAGTTTATAGCCTACACGGGGATGCTGTACGGCCCGCTCGGCTATATATCCCGCCTACCCCGGATGCTGGTTTGGCTGGTCAATTCCCTGGAACGCATTTACGACATTCTCGATGAAGAACCGGATATCCGGGACTCTCAGAACAGCCGGGATCATGCTATTGCTGGAAAGGTGGATTTCCAGAATGTGAGCTTCGGCTATAAATCCTATGAGCCGGTGCTGGAAGGGTTGAATTTGTCAGTCAAACAAGGGGAGATGATTGGATTGGTCGGCTCTTCCGGAGCCGGCAAATCGACGGTGATCAATCTGCTTATGCGGCTGTATGACGTGGATGGAGGTCAAATTCGAATCGACGGGGTGCCGCTCTCCGAAATTGCCACACGGAGCCTTCACAGCCAGATCGGCGTGGTATTACAGGAAACCTTCCTGTTTTCCGGTACGGTGTTCGACAATATTCGTTATGCCTGTCCGGATGCGGACGAACGCCGCGTGATCGAAGCGGCCAAAATGGCTAACGCGCACGAATTCATCACCAAGTTGCCGGACGGATACGACACCTATGTGGGTGAAAAGGGCTATACCCTGTCCGGCGGAGAACGGCAGCGAAACGCTATCGCGCGGGCCATCCTGCATAA
>USDZ01000160.1 GCA_900553525.1 uncultured Oscillospiraceae bacterium | reverse complement strand
GCCTATTTAAGCCGGGAACTCGGCACCATCTGCCGTCAGGCACCGGTGGAGACCGATATGGATGCCTATACGCTCAAACCGGTGCAACGGGAGGAACTCGCCCGCCGGATGGCACAGTTGGAATTGTTCAAACTTGCGGAAAGGATGGGACTTAACGACCCTTTGTCCACATCCGAGATCGCCTCAGATAACCAAGAATCTCCGACGCCCTCTCTGACCCAGCTGCCGATTTCGGACCTGCTCGCCCGTGTACGGGAGTCCCGCAGGCTGGATTTTCTTCCTGTCGTGGAAGAAGGGGCGCTCGCTGGCTTTTGGTGCATGGCCGGTGCAAATTCCGGCTGCGCGGCGGCTTATATCGGACGGGAAGATGCCGCTTATCCGGAACTGCTGGCTTTGTTACGGAATGATACGGTGGAAAAACGCACCCACGATGTCAAGGCTTTGTCGTCTCTGCTGTTTCGGGAAAATCCGGAAGAGAGCCCCGGCCTCGAGCAGGTGAGCATGGATACGATGTTAGCGGGGTATTTGCTCAATCCCTTGGCTTCCGGATATGAGTTACGCCGTCTCGCGCAGGAATACGAAGTTTCACAGCCGGTGGGGGAGGGGGTTCCTACCGAAGTGGGGATGTTATCCCCTTTATCCGACCGTTTGGAGCGGGAATTGAAGGAGCGGGAGATGGAGGATCTGCTCCGCGGGATGGAAATCCCTCTAGCGGGAGTGCTGGCGGATATGGAGTCCATCGGCTTTGAGGTGGATGTAAAAGGCATCGCGGAATTCGGAGCCCTGCTGGAGGATCGGATCACCGCCATCCAGAGGCAGATCACGGAAGAGGTAGGATATGCGTTCAACCTCAATTCTCCGAAACAGCTCGCGGTCGCCCTGTTTGAGGATTTGGGGCTTCCGGCCAAAAAAAAGACCAAAACGGGGTATTCTACCAGCGCGGAGGTGCTCGAAAGCCTGCGGAATGCCCATCCGGTGGTGGATATGCTGCTCGATTACCGGACCCTGTCTAAACTCAAGTCCACTTACTGTGACGGTCTGCTCAAAGTCGTCGGCCCAGATGGACGGATCCATTCTTCCTTCAACCAAACCGAGACCCGCACCGGCCGGATATCTTCTGCCGAGCCCAATTTGCAGAATATCCCGGTCCGCCAGGAACTGGGTCGGGAACTCCGTCGCTTTTTCAGAGCCCGGGAGGGCTGGGTACTCTGCGATGCCGATTATTCTCAGATTGAACTGCGGGTTCTCGCTCATATGGCGGGAGATCCGACCATGATCGAGGCGTTCAATACCGGTGCCGATATCCACCGCATCACGGCCTCTCAGGTCTTCGGAGTGCCGGAAGACCTGGTGACACCTCTGATGAGGTCCCGTGCCAAAGCGGTCAATTTTGGCATTGTGTATGGAATTGGAGCGCATTCCCTGTCCCAGGATATTCATGTCAGCTACGCCGAGGCCAAAACCTATATCGAGGAGTATCTCTGCCACTATGGGGCAGTGGCCGGATTTATGAACCGGCTGATCGAGGAGGCTAAGTCCTGCGGTTACGCGAAGACTCTTTATGGCAGACGGCGTCCTCTGCCCGAACTGCGCGCGTCCAACGGGGTCACCCGTTCTTTTGGAGAACGGGTGGCACGGAACATGCCGATACAGGGAACTGCGGCGGATATCATCAAGCGCGCGATGGTGCGGGTCCACCGGAGGCTGGCGGGGGAGGGAATGCGGGCCAGACTGATCCTGCAGGTACACGATGAACTGATCGTCGAAGCTCCTGAAGAAGAAGCGGAACGCGCCGCGGCCCTGCTCAAGGAGGAAATGGAGGGGGCGGCGGATCTGTCGGTCAAACTGTCCGTCGATGTCCATGTAGGAAAAACCTGGTATGACGCCAAAGGCTGACATCCTGCCGTTCTTACCGATGCGGGTCTCTCAGGCCGTTAGGGGCACTCTGGAACCAAAAGCATCACGCCTTTTGTTCCGGTTCTCAAGTTTAGGGCTAACCCGGTCCCTGTTCGATGGGGATCGGTGAAAACCGAATTTATAAGAAAGTGGGTTGTAGTATGGCGCAAAACAAATCGGTAGCCAAGGTCATGACCATCTTAGATTACATAGGTGTTCTGTGGATTCTAGGCTTGTTTATTGAGAAAGATGATCCGGATGTCAAATTCCACACCAATCAGGGGCTGATTCTCTTTCTTCTGGAAGTGGTATCGAGCGTTTTTTCCGTTTTAGCCAATATTCCCATCCTTGGATGGCTCTTTGGATGGGTCTTTTCAATCGTCGGCGGACTTTTGGGTATCGTCTGTCTCGTACTGGCTATCCTCGGGATTGTTAACGCTGCTCAGGGGATGCAGAAACCTCTGCCGGTGATCGGAACCCTGTTCCGTTTTATTCAATAAAGAGAGAACTGGGTTTTCAAACCGGGTAAGTAACACAGCCGGTGCGGCAACCGCCGCACCGGCTGTGTTGTTATGGGGAAATAGAAAGGGGAAAGTATAGGGAAAACACCGAAACGAGAATGCAGGCGGAGCCAATAAGCGCCCACATAGTGAGTAATCATAGGAACTACCCGTATCATATCATATACTATATAAAAATGCAATACATACGTGATACATATTCACATGCAATAATCATGCATAATAAAGGCAGACATAATTTAAGGATACGGGAGAGATATGATGAGGAAATTCAAGATTCCATCCATTCCGCCAACCACCAACAAGTGTATCCGGATCCCCAATGACTTGATCGCCGGGGTGGAAAAGGCGATTCAGGGACGGGACTGCACCTTTTCGGCTTTTGTGATCGAGGCCATCCGGGTGGCTCTGGAAAATCTTGAGGAAGAATCCGATGATCAGCCATAACTTTCTTACCCGGCTATGTAAAGTCCGCTAAAACGAACAAGGCGGCGTTTTTCATGGATTAAAACAAAAAATGGGCTGGTGAAAAAGAATTCCTTTTCAGCAGCCCATTGAAAACCTCTTACGTACCGTAAGTTGTGTTCCGGGTTTCGCATGCTATAGGCGCGAAACCCGGATTTTTCTAGTTTTTATGTAGATTAAATATGTCGTTATAGGGGCATGGTGCGAAGGTCTTGACAATCCAAGGCGGTTATTTGTTCGCTGTTTCCGGGAGATCCGCAACGCGGACAACGGAGTTGGTGCGAATTGCCTGATCGGCCGCCAGGGCGACACGGAAAGCGCTGTAGGCTTCCTCGATCGTGGGAGCATCGGTAGGACGTCCCTCGATACGATCGATCAGGGAGGAAAGCTGCCCCCACATATCCTTGTAAATAGCCTCGACATTGATCTGTTCATACGTGTCGGACGACGCATGGTAGACCTCAATCAAGTCCCCCATTTCCACATGTGTGCTCCGGGTCGCCTGCATGGTCAGCGTGATATGCCCCTGATCTCCAATGAATTGTTTGACGTTTCCGGAAGCAAAGGTGCGTCCCCAGCCGGCTTCATAATAGCCCATGGTGCCGTCTTCTAGCCGCATCGTGACGATGCCATAATTGATTCGGCCGGGTTCCAGATCCGCATCCACCACGGCCCCCATCCCCATCACCTCGGTGATGGATGAGCCGGTAAACCACTGGAGCACATCGAAATAGTGCACACCGCAGTCCAGAATGGGGGAACAGTCCTCCAGCAGCCGACGGTAACGGCTCCAATCGAGCGCGTGATGATTTTGGGTCATACGGACAGTTTTGAGCTTCCCGATCACACCGGAGCGGATTAGTTCCCGGATTTTGATATAGGAAGCGTTGCGTCGGAGGATATGCGCCACAAAAACC
>USDZ01000159.1 GCA_900553525.1 uncultured Oscillospiraceae bacterium | reverse complement strand
AACCCTGGAGGATCAGCTCCGTCGCCACTTCTCCGGCAGCCTGCATAAACGACCGCCTGTTTTCCTCCAGTTGTTCCGGCAAGACTCCCTCTTCCTCGAAACCAACGATGTCGGCGTCTCCATCCGAAAAACCGTCCCGTACATACACCCGCCGCGCACCGTCGGGAATGCGGTTCTGCCTGATATCCTCCCATGTCAGCCTCTTGCATGCCAAATCTCATCCCCTCCGGGGAAATCTTATGCGCCATAGCCTGTACAAAATGCCCCCGTCTGCCGGGTCTTTCCACTTGACATATGGCATATAGATATAGGAGAAAGGCGGTGAGACCCTTTGTGATACGCAACACGGCCCTTTATCTCCGGAAATCCCGGGCGGATGAAGCAGACGAACACATCGGGGATACGCTCAGGAGGCATAAAGAAACCCTGCTCGCCTTTGCCGCGGAACAGGGATTGGTCATCGAAGAGATATACGAAGAAGTGGTCAGCGGCGACAGCCTCTATACCCGGCCGCAGATGCTCCGCCTGCTTGAGGACGTGGAAAAAGGTCGGTTCGGCGCGGTACTGTGCATGGATTTGGACCGGCTGGGACGTGGAGGTATGAGCGACCAGGGAATCATTTTGGAAACCTTAAAAAATGCGGATACCAAGATTATCACCCCTCGGAAAACCTATGATCTTCGAAACGAACTGGACGAGGAATACACCGAGTTTGAGACATTTCTGGCCAGACGGGAACTCAAACTCATCAAACGTCGCCTCCAGCGCGGGATCCGCAAAACCGTCGAAGACGGCGGCTATCTCGCCAACGCCCCGTATGGATACGAAAAAACCACCGTTCAAAAACAGCCGTCTCTCAAAATCCGGGAAGATGAAGCCGCGTTTGTCCGACTGGCGTTCAACCTCTATATCTCCGAAAAACACGGGTGCCAGACGATCGCCGACGAACTGAACCGACTGGGCGCGAAACCACGACGGGCGACGGCCTTCAGCCGCTCCGGAATTCTGCGGATCTTGAAAAATCCGGTCTACTGCGGCAAAGTGGTCTGGAACCGGCAGAGCCGTGTTCGAACCGGAAATCAAGGCGGTTCCCGCGTTGTTGCCAATCCAAGGGAAAACTGGACGATGGTGGACGGCCTTCATCCCGCCATCATTGACGAGGCTGTTTTTGATCGTGCACAAGCCATCCTGCAAAGCCGTTCACAAACCTCACATTTCGATGGCACGGTCAAAAACCCGCTGGCCGGCCTCCTTTTCTGCGTCAAGTGCGGCCGGCCTCTGCAACGCCGCCCGTTTGCCAGACGGGATGAGCCCGATTGGCTCGTTTGTCCGACGCGGGGCTGCTGCGCCGCCTCCCGTCTGGATATCGTGGAACAGGCCGTTCTGGAAATCATGCGGAGCCGCTGGGACGCCTTGCATCCCGATCCCACTCCTCCACCGCAGTCCGCTTTCGATCTAGCCCCCGCCATCGCCGCGTCGAAGCGCGAGAGGGACCGGCTGCAGCTCCAGCAGAACCGGCTCCATGATCTGCTTGAACAGGGAATCTACGATACGGATACCTATCGGTCCCGGATGACCGAATTAAAAAGGCAGGAAACGGAAGCAGTGAACGCGCTGCAGCACCTGCAAGACCGGCAGGCTCAGGCTGATAAGGATATAGAGCTTTCTTCTAGCACACCGTTGTCCGTATCCTCTCTATACGCTCTGGTCGGTCCGAGCGACCGTAACCGCCTGCTCAAAGCGGCTCTCATACGCGGGTGTTATTGGAAAGAAAAAGGATGGGGGCCGCATCAGTTTCGATTGTTTCTCGAACTTCGCCCCATCGGCTAGAAATCCTGATAAGGCGCTCCGTCCTCCGACAAAGACTGTCTGGAAGACCTGCAGGTATACTTTACCGAACGGGATCAGATGGTCATCGATCACGCAGTCAGTGTCCGCGCCAAAAAAGCCGAAGTCATCACCACGTATATCGACGTCGAGGCACTGCCCTTCAACCGCGGGTATTATTCCTGTGACCTGACCTTTTTCTTCGAAGTCCAGCTCGAGGTCTATTCCGGTCACGGCGTTCCCTGCACGACGATATGCGGCGTAGCCGTATTCCAGAAAAAGGTCATTCTGTATGGCAGCGAAGGCAACGTCAAGGTGTTCTGCAGCGAGTTCGTACCCAATCAGCACGATCAGCAAGAGATGCCCGCCCGCAATATGCCGCGCTGCTGCGTACAGATCGCTGAGCCCATCATCCTGTCCGCCCGCGTCGTCGATGCTTGTGACTGCGGATGCAAATGCGAATGTAGCTGCAGTTGCTGCAACATCCCCGACTGCATCTGCCAGCGGTACGGCGGCACCTTTACCGACGGACGGGACGGCAAGGTCGTCCTTGTCACGCTCGGGATTTTCACCATTGTCCAGCTCGTGCGCAATGTCCAGATGCTTGTTCCCGTTTATGATTTCTGCATGCCCTCCAAGGAATGCTGCCCGACGAGCGACAATCCCTGCGATCTATTCAAAAAGATGTGTTTCCCGGTGGATGAGTTCTTCCCGCCCAAGATGGACGACAAAAGCAATACCTGCGGCTGCAAGTAAAGGCATCTATTCAAATATTGGGTACGGTAACCCCCGGGCCGAACCGGCCCGGGGGTTTTCCCATTTCGTCAATAGGTTAAGCACTGGTTTGTAGCTCACGGTCGTCCCCCAGATGTTTCCGTCCTGCCAAGAGGAGGAGTCCGCCGATTCCAAACAAAATCAGCAGACTGATAATCCCAATCGAGGCCCGTCCGGTCGCCATATAGAACAAGGAGTACAGCATCGGCCCGATTACCGAGGCGAATTTGCCGAAAATATCATAAAATCCAAAATACTCGTTGGAACGTTCCGGCGGCACCAGTTTGCCGAAATAGGAGCGGGAGAGAGCCTGAATGCCGCCCTGCACCGTCCCCACAAGGAAAGCGAGGATCCAGAACAGCAACGACGACAGGCGAAGCGCTTGTGCATAAGCGGTCTGCTTGCCGCTGTCCGTTATAAAGGGGGTGAGTTCCGTCCGGATCTGAGAAACCGATGCGGCGGCCCATTCCCGGATATCCGGAGAAGAAAAGACGTACCGGCCGTCGTCATTTTCAAGACTCGTCACCACGTCTCCAAATACTCCGGTAACGCTGCTTTCCTCTTCCGCCCAAAATGCGGCCTGCCGGTCTTCAGCGGAAAGAGCATTTTTACCGTTTTCCTTTATGTCTTCCACAACTGTATTCCACACTTTGCGGTCATGGGCTGTCAGATCGGATACATTCACGCCAGCCGCGGCACCGTTCACCGCATCCGCGTATTCCATCTGATAGGGTTCCACGTTAAGCCCCATAAAAAAACCGACGCCGCAAATGACGATATACACCCCGATCGCCGCAGCAATCATACGCAGCGCGCCTATCCTGGAGGCCAAACGGCTGAACAGGATGGAAAACGGCACCGCCACCAACTGTGTCACCATCAGGGCCAGGATCATGCCCGTCGAGCCGAGTCCCAGCGTCGCGCCGTAGTTTGTAGCCAGATTGATGACCGTCCCGACCCCGTCAATGTAGAAAAAATACGCTACAAGATAAAAAAGCAGCCCTTTGTCCCGCGCGATATCTCTCAGAGTACGCCACAAATTATGCATGGCAGCGGACGCCAGCCTGGACGGAGGCGTGTCTACATAGTGGGTTTGTTTGACGTTTTTCAGCAGCGGAATGGAGAAGACCGCCCACCATATGCAGGTCAGCAGAATGGAAAATTTTACCGCCGTCACACTGAAATCCGTCAAGAGAAGAAGTACAATGCAAGCGACAAAGGGGATGGTGCTCCCCC
>USDZ01000158.1 GCA_900553525.1 uncultured Oscillospiraceae bacterium | reverse complement strand
CGGAAACCCCTCGCGCAGAATCGTACCCGCGCCGAGAAAGCCGATGCCGCTGACGACCTGCGCGCTCATGCGGGTGATGTCCACATTCATCTGACCCTTGTATTTTTCGGCTATGTATACGGAGGTCAGCATAATCAGCGCCGAACCGACCGCGACCAAAATATGGGTGCGGAAGCCTGCGGGGCGGTGTGAATGCTCGCGTTCAAAGCCGATGATGCCGCTGAGAAGGACACACAGCCCGAGTTTCCACACCGCATCCAGCGCAAAACGGAACTCGTCGTTATTCCAAAGCCACAGCGCGGCTTCCCGGAACCCGTCCATGAAACAGCCTCCTTTCCCTTGTTTCTGGAATTTCAATCCGGGCGGCATAAACGCCGCCCGGACCAATCGGAATATCCAAAACACACCGCTGTCCATCATGTATTTGGATATAATATTTAAAAATTATACTACATCTTATCTCTTTTTACAATATCTTTTTTGTGTATTGACACCTTTGTCTCAAACCCCATCGCCGAAATGGCCAACCTAAATTACCCTATGCTCAAATGGAGGGTTTTATGCCTTTTCCACCGTCATCCGGCGGGGATTCCACGGAATTCTCAGGAGAAGGACTGAAACCCCGATCCGTCCGCACGGGCGCGGTGCAGCGTAAGCTCCGGTGTATAAAAATAAACATAGTCGTCACCGAAGGTATAAAAATTGTATCCCGCATCCGCCAGAACCGTAGATTTCCATTGGAGTGTCGTTCCCGATGTGGAGACGATTTGCGGATATGCAAAGGAAGCGTTCATCGGCCAGCAGCCTATAATCCCGCCCTGATAGGGAGACACGAACAATAATCCGCCGGAAACCGAACCGACGGTTTTGAGCGGGGTGTCCGGGTCTGTATAATCCACCGAAATCAGTTGCTTCCCCTGGGTCAGATAGGCCAGATCGCCGTCCACCAGAAAATCGATGTCGCAAGCCGCCAATGTATATTGCTTGTTGGTTTTTAATTGCAGAACCTGCAATTGCTCTTGATCGTAATACAGCAGATGGTCGTTGATCACGTTGATCGGGCTATAAGCCACATTGCTTTTGAGCGTGGTTGTCTTTTGGGTGTCCAGATTCATTTTATAGATCGTATACCCAATGGTCTCGACTGAAAAATAGGCCATATTCCCGATCACATGCAGATGCCGGGCGTTCAACGAACTGATCAGTTCCCGATGGCTGCCGTCAGTACGGATCCGCCAAATCCCGTTTCCGCAGTAGTAAATCCAGTCCCCGATGACATTGATATACTCAAAGCCGTGGCTGTTTTCGGCGATCAACTGTTTTTGACTGCCATCTGTTTTCATCTTCATCAACACGCGATAGGCGTTGCCTTCCGAAAAGTAGAGCCAATCCGCCTGTTTGGCCACAAACCCACGGTTTCTGCCCAGATTATTGGGGGTGTTTCCAACCGTATTGGCCTGCCCCGGTTCGTAATCGGGGACAAAGGAATCGGAGGAGGTGGTGGATTCCGTGGACGTCGGCGCGGAATCCGGCGACGTGGTGGAGGGAAGAGAGGTGGTAGGCTGCGTACCGGGCATAGAAGAGGTAGAGGGATCGGATACTGTCTGCCCGGATTGTGTCGTGCCGTCCGGACCGGCCGTCTCCGTGCCGCCTGCGCCGGTGCCAGAAAACGAGGTTTCCCCAAAAATATCCGGCGGTTCCGACCCCTCCGTCGGCAGAACCGCCGGCCCGGCGACAGGTGGAAGGGAAAACCATTTCCACGGGAACCCGTTGAGAAGTGCCACCGTCACGCAGGTGATGGTGACGGTCAACGCCATGAGCAGAGATACCGCCCTGAGAATGGTCCGGTTTCTCTGGGCTTCCAGTATTTTATAGGCCGCCGCCCCCAGATGGCTCTGCCGTCCTTCCAAAATGCCGTCCAGCATCTGCTGTGCGGTGGCGGCGCTGAGGACATCGGTACCGATGAGGGAGCGCAGGGAAACGGCGATCATGGTGGACAGGCTGCCGCCGTACAGGGATTTGTCGATTCCCTTAATCTTGAGCTGCTCCACCAGCGTCTTTTTGGCCCGCGCAAACCGGCTGCGCACCGTACTTGCCGGCTCATGCAGCAGCCGGGCAATCTCCGACAGTTTCATGCCGTCATAGTAGTGCAGCGTCAACACCTCCGCCTGCCGGGGATCGAGGCGAGACAGCACGCCCTGGATATCCATCCGGCGTTCGGAGGCTTCGGCGTATTCCACCGTCAGTTCGTCCGCAAACTCCTCCATATTGTCCTGAGCCCATTCCCGCCCCGTCGTGACCGACCAGATGTCCTTCGCCGTGTTCTCCATCGTTTTCTTTAGCCAGATGAGGAACGCCTCCGGAGCCTGGAGACGGGGCAGATATTGATACGCCTTGGCATAACCGTTCTGCAGGGCATCGTAGATGTCCTCGTCTTTCTGCAGAATCCCGCGCACCACTTGATACATGGACCGGTAAGTCTGCATAAACAGGGTGGAAAAGGCCTCCTTATCCCCTTGCATGGCTTGGCGAACCGTTTCGACCTCTGTGGACGGCCTCTCCGTCAGGCCGTAGGCGGAGACGAGTTCGTTTTCCGGCAGTTTGTCCGGTTCCTTCTGTTCCATCGTGTCCTCCGGTAAATAGATTTTATGACAAAGCGTCTTCGGGCGCCGTCTGTTCCTTCGGCGGCAGAGCAACTGAGGGATCTTAGATTGGGCGGGAAAAAGCCGAGAATCGTGGAACAATCCGACCCTGAGTCCTGCTCCGGATTTTCGGCGATTTTCTCCCTTGGTCACGGGATTACTTCTATCATACGGGCACTTTCCGCTGCTGTCAATGCGCAGAGGAGACAGGCAAACTCCCGCCCGCTTGTCTCCATCTGTCTATCGATGTTCCTTTCACTTCACAAAGACAGGATATCCGCCGCCTAAATGCTCCGCTGCGGATGCATCCACCAGGGAAAGCGGCGGCCCCTGTGCCCCCGCAAGTTCCTGCCTCAATCGTGCCGCCTCCATCCACTTTTTCGCCCGCATCCTGGACAGTATTTTTCTTTGCCCAGCAGTTCGGCGCCGCAATAAGGGCAGGGCGCTGTCAGCATATAGCCACAGTGCAGACAGAGCCGGCCCCGCGGAATCGTCTTTCCGCAAGAGGGACAGACCGTCTTTTCCGGCAGTATCCTGGCCCCGCAATTGGGGCAGAACCTGGCGTCATCCGATAGTTCCCGGCCACATTGAGAACATGTGATGCCCATTGTCAGCGTACTCCTTTCGTAACTCCCTTCTATATAACAAGACCTTTCCAATTCCGCGTTTTGACGATGATTTTGAATAAAATTGGGTTTTTCTCCTTTTAGTATATCTCGTTTTGTCGAATTGTCAAATTTAAGTTGACATGTATATTATTATTGTTCTTCCGAGTGATACTGTTTACTAAGGTGATGGCTTATGCAATATTTTGGCGAACGATTACGGCAGCTTCGCCGAGCCCGGGGAATGACTCAGCAGGAACTGGCTCAAAAGCTGAATATGACAAAAGCGTCGGTTTCCGCATATGAAACTTCCGGCAAGTATCCTTCGGTGGAAGTACTCCGGAAACTGGCGGAGCTATTTCGCGTCTCCGCCGATTACCTGTTGGGCCTGGCCGATGACAACCGGATGGATTTCACGCCTTTGACCGATGAGCAGTTTGGGCTGATCCATGCCCTTATTCAGGAATTTGCCGCGTTGAACGCCATCGCAGAAGATAAAGACTCATGAGACCGGGAAAGGATTTTCCCCGGTCTTATTTTGATTTGGATATGCACCGGCACGAAGCTTACGGGCCGGCGGGTATGAGAGAACACAGCGACCGCATTTGATTGGTTTCAAATCGCCCTTCGGATGGATAGACCGTTTCGGAAACTTTTTCGCAGAATAGCGGCGGTTCTGTAGGAATGTCAAACATCTTGTACAGTCAGGGAAGCAAAGAAAGCAGCGAGTTT
>USDZ01000157.1 GCA_900553525.1 uncultured Oscillospiraceae bacterium | reverse complement strand
GTCCTACCTTTTTCACGGAATTCTCCCCTCACCCTACATTTTTTGCGAATAAAGTGTCGCAATTTGCTGTTTATGCAAATAAAATTCACCTTTTTTAAAAACTTGGTAAACTTAGGGCTTTTCAGCCGGTACAATTCCCGATATAATAAGGATGGAATTTGAAGGAAAGGGGAAGCGGCATGCCCATCACCTTGGAACAGTTTGTATCCCAGCTGTTTTCCAACCCCGTTCTGGCGGTTACCGTCATTTTAACCCTGGGGGTTATCTTTGTCAACGGCTGGACGGATGCGCCGAACGCTATCGCCACCTGTGTCTCCACCCGGGCTATGGGACCTCGGGCGGCTATTCTGATGGCGGCGATATTTAACTTTTTAGGCGTCTTGGTCATGACGATGATCACCCCCGCCGTAGCCATGACGATCTACAACATGGTGGATTTCGGGCACGATTCCCATCAAGCCCTGGTGGCATTGTGCGCCGCTCTTTTTGCCATAGTCTTATGGGCGGTGGCTGCTTGGTATTTCGGCATTCCCACAAGCGAGAGCCATGCCCTCATCGCCGGACTCTCGGGTGCTGCGATCGCCATGGGTGGCGCGGCGGGAATCAACGGCGGCGAATGGTTAAGAGTCATTTGGGGACTGGTTCTTTCCACCATGCTCGGCTTCGGCTCCGGATGGCTGATAGCCAAACTCACCGCTCTGATCTGCGGAGGGATGGAACGACGGAAAACCACTCGTTTTTTCCGGGGAGCGCAGATTTGCGGCGGCGCCGCCATGGCCTTTATGCACGGTGCACAGGATGGTCAGAAATTTATGGGCGTGTTCATGCTCGGCATTCTGCTTTCAAGTGGCGGTGGAGAGGTGGAAATCTTTCGAATTCCGATTTGGCTGATGATCCTCTGCTCTCTCGTTATGGGCATCGGCACCTCCATCGGCGGATATCGGATTATCAAAGCGGTGGGAATGGATATGGTAAAGCTCGAAACCTATCAGGGATTCGCCGCTGACGCTGCGGCAGCCGGATGTCTGCTGCTTTCCACTTTGACTGCTCTGCCTGTCAGTACCACGCACACCAAGACCACCGCTATCATGGGCGTCGGCGCAGCAAAACGGTTGTCTTCCGTCAAATGGTCTGTTGTTAAAGAAATGGTGATGACCTGGGTCCTTACCTTTCCAGGATGCGGTTTGATCGGTTTTTTGATGGCGCGGCTGTTCGTTATGCTATTTTAATCCATCGCTGGCAAATGTAGACGGACGGATATAAAAAATGGAGAAACTTATTTAAGAAAGGGCCGGGTGAAGCAAATGGGCAGAAAACGGGAATACGATTACTTCGATATGTTTGTCAAAGGGGTGGGCTACTCCTGTAAAGCCGCGCATATGCTCGAAGATACGCTTGCCCATTTCGATCCAGATTCCCTTCAGACCAAACTCAAGGATATTCACGCTGTAGAACATGGAGCGGATATTCTGAAACACGATATGATGAAAGAATTATCCCGCGCTTTTATCACTCCGATCGAACGGGAGGACATTATTCTCCTTAGTCAGGAGATCGACAATGTAACGGACGCCATTGAAGATGTGCTAATGCGGGTATATATGTACAATGTACTCTCTATCCGCGACGAAGCCTCTGAATTCACCGCCATTCTCCTCCAGTGCTGTAATGCCTTGGAAGACGCGATGAAAGAGTTTCACAATTTTCGAAAGTCCGGCTCGATCAATGAAAATATCGTCGAAGTCAATCGCTTGGAGGAAACGGGAGACGCCTTATATACCCGAGCGGTCCGGCGTTTGTACACCACTTGCCATGAACCGATTGAACTCATGGTGTGGCGGGATTTATTCGACCGAATGGAGAAATGCTGTGACGCCTGCGAACATGTAGCCAATATCATGGAAAGCGTCATCATGAAAAACAGCTGAACCGTTAAACCGGGAAGGGTGAGGTCATTGACCTCACCCTTCCCGGTTTTTGATATCGGATTACGATCATGCATCGGATTTCACCCTGGATGGACGGACAAGCGGCCGGGATGCCGGATTCTTCCCTGCGATATGAGAAAAGTAGCCGTATCCCTCAGTGTTTCCCGCATATCCCGTGTTGTATAACCCAGTTCCCGATCCGCTTTTTCATGGCTGAAATATCCATTACCTGTCAATGTATAAAGAGAATACCGGGTAAACAGCGGCGGTTGTTTGAGAATTTTATAATACATTTCCGCAAGGGGAGCCGTTCCTTTGGCGAACCACAGCGGCAAAACCGTCTTGATCTTCTTGCGCCCGGTCACCTCATGCAGTGTGTCCAACAGTTCCTGCACAGGATAGAAACGGTTTGATAGAATGTAGCACTCCCCTTTTCTCCCTTTATCAACGGCGGCCAGGATTCCTGCTGCCACGTCCCGGACGTCTACAAAATCGTAACCGCCTTTCACACAGGCGCTTAGACGTCCGTTGAGATAATCCGAAACGAGCTGGGTGAGATGCCCGTGTCCATAATCCCCTGGTCCCAGGATACCGGACGGATGAACAACCACAGCGTCCAGTCCCCGTGCGGCGGCATTGAGAACGATCTGAGTTGCCTTGGCCTTGGTCTGAGCGTACAACCCCTTTACTTTACGGTAATCAAATCTGGAAACTTCGGTAATGATTTCTCCCTTTGCTTTTTCCGGGATCGCATGAACCGAACTGACGTGGATCAAGCGTTTGACTCCGGTTTTCCGGCACATATCCACGATGTTTTTTGTGCCGATTACATTGACATCGAAAACTTTTTGATTGAATTTGGAAGCGATGGAGACAATGCCGGCGGTGTGAATCACCACTATATCGCAGTCTTCGTCCACCCGGAAAAAATCCTCCAGCGAATGGGGATCGCATACATCTCCCTGATAAATCTCGAGTCCCCGGCGAACCGGAGCCGGAATGCTGTCGCAGGGCAGGGCGAGGCCGCGTACCTCTTCTCCTCGTGCGAGAAGCTGCTCCACAATGGTATGGCCTAAATGTCCGTAAGCCCCCGTCACCAAGTATAGGCGTTTCATGCCTATCCACCCTTTCCTTTCATCTCGTTATGGTTAGTATGCCACATGCTCATGAACAATCCATGACAGGACTATGGCGTTTCTGCAAATTCTCCAGATTGTTTTCCAAAACGCGCCGTTTCTTTTTTGAGAAAAATAGTGTATACTGTCGGAAGTGGATTTATCCGGACAAGGAGGGTGCAGGTATGCTGGAACTGCTGATTGGCGGCGCTGGCACAGGAAAAACCGATACCGTCTTTCATGAGCTTACCCATCTGGCGGAACAGGAATCCGCTCCTTCCTTATTTCTTTTGGTTCCGGAGCAGTTTTCTTTTGAAAGCGAAAAGACATTGCTGCGCCGTCTCGGACCGCAGCGGGCCTCTCGTGTACAGGTGTTGAGCTTTACAAGACTGGCGCAGACCGTATTTCGGGAGTTGGGCGGCGTGGCTGGAAAGCGTATGGATGACGGCGCACGGGTACTACTGATCAGCCAAGCCATACGCGAGGTTACGGATCATCTGAACCTTTACCGGCGTCATGCCGCCGATCCGGATTATATACAGGCTGTCCTGGCCTTTCTCTCGGAATGTAAACAGTGTGGACTTTCCCCCGATCAATTGACAGAAATCTCTGAGGCCCTTGAAGAAGGAACTTTGAAATATAAAATGCGCGAATTGGGTTTTATATACGGGGCCTATGACGCGTTGGCTTCCCAAACCGAGCAAATCGATCCTTTGGATGATCTGACAGTGCTCTCACGCCGCATAGGCGAGAGCCGTCTGTTTGATGGAGCCTATATATATGTGGATGGATTTAAAGGCTTTACTTATCAGGAAATGCAGATACTGGGCGCACTCATCCGCCGGGCGGGGAAAATGGTCGTATCCCTGTGCACCGACACCCTTTCCGATGACGCCGATAACACCGATAGCGCAGACGATGCACAAGAATTCGGTCGGTTTGCACCGGCTATTCGTAC
>USDZ01000156.1 GCA_900553525.1 uncultured Oscillospiraceae bacterium | reverse complement strand
GCGGAAAAAGAAAGTGGGGATCAACAACCCCAACCCGCAGGCGGCGCTGGACGTGGTGGGCGATATTCGGGTGGACGGCGAAGTCCTGATGAATGGCTACAACATGATGGGGCTGGTGCAGGCTTCCATACCGGACGGCACCAACCTGAACACGCTCACCACGCCGGGCATCTATTTCCGGCGGAACACCCCACAATCCGGGCTGAATTATCCGACCTTGAAGTATGGAATGTTAGAGGTCTTTTCGTGCAGCTCTAACGTGGTGATCCAGCGGTACACCATGCGCGACAGCCCTTACACCATGTACATCCGCTCCAAGGTCAATTCCTCTTGGTATTCCTGGGCGACCAAATCATAAAAGGAGGCAGAAGCAATATGAAAAACATCTGGTACGGCATACAGGCGGCCTTCACCGCGCTGGGCGGTTTTCTCGGCTGGTTCCTCGGCGGGGCCGACGGTTTCCTGTATGCGCTGATTGCGTTTGTGGCGATTGATTACATCTCCGGTGTGATGTGCGCCATATCCGACAAGCAGCTTTCCAGCGAAGTGGGCTTTCGCGGTATCTGCCGCAAAGTCCTTATTTTTATCCTTGTCGGGATCGGCAACATTGTGGACGTGTACGTCCTGCAAAACGGCAACGTCCTGCGCACAGCGGTTATCTTCTTTTATCTCTCCAACGAGGGGATTTCCCTGCTGGAAAACGCCGGGAGGCTGGGGCTTCCTATCCCGCAGAAGCTCAAAGACATTTTAAGCCAGCTCCATGACAAGGGCGGCAACGACAAAGGAGGAAATGACAATGACTCTGAATAAGCTCATTTTTACGGGCAACGCCTGCTATAAGGCCGGGCGGAAAATCACGCCGAAGGGTATCATGGTACATAGCACCGGTGCCAACAATCCGTGGCTGAAACGCTATGTCGGCCCGGACGACGGGAAGCTCGGCAAGAACCAGTACAACAATCACTGGAACCAGCCCATGGACAGGGAGGTCTGCTGCCACGCCTTTATCGGCAAGCTGGCGGACGGTTCCGTCGCCACCTATCAAGTGCTGCCATGGAATCACCGTGGCTGGCACGCGGGCGGCGAAGCCAACAATACCCATATCGGCTTTGAAATCTGCGAAGACGGCCTTTCCGACCGCACCTATTTTGACAAGGTGTATCGGGAGGCCGTCGAGCTTTGTGCCTATCTGTGCAAGCAGTACGGCCTGACCGAGAAAAACATCATCTGCCACAGTGAGGGCCACGCGCAGGGGATTGCCTCCAACCATGGGGACGTGATGCACTGGTTCCCCAGGCACGGGAAATCCATGGATACCTTCCGCGCGGCGGTCAAAGCGGAGCTGGCCGCTTCCTCCGGCGATACCGGCGACGAACCGGCTCCGGCTTCCGGCCTTTACCGGGTACGGAAAGCATGGAGTGACGCAGCCTCCCAGCTCGGCGCTTTCGCCGTCCTGGATAACGCCAAGGCGCTGGCCGACAAAAATCCCGGCTATGCGGTCTTTGACGAATCCGGCAAGCAGGTGTATCCGACGGCCTCCAGCGGTTCGGAGGACAGCCCTCTTTATCGCGTGAGAAAAAGCTGGGCGGACGCGGCTTCTCAAAAGGGCGCTTTTAACGTGCTGGATAACGCGAAACGCTGCGCCGATGAAAACGTCGGGTATTCCGTCTTTGACGAGGCGGGTAAGGTCGTCTATGCCGGTAAAGAACCCGCCCCGGCTTATACCACCTACACGGTGAAGAAGGGCGACAGCCTGTGGGCGATTGCCGCCCGTACCCTCGGCAAAGGAATCCGGTACACGGAGATTAAGCAGCTCAACGGCCTGACCTCCGACATCATCTATGCCGGGCAGGTCTTGAAAATTCCGAACAAATAACGGTGAGGGGCGGCCTTTCGGGGCCGCCCTTTTTCTATGGGAGAAGATACTATGACAGAGCAACAATTTGAACAAATGAAGCAGTTTAGCGTCGCTATGACTCTCGCCCGCGCTATGTTAGCGCAGCATATTATTACCGAGGAGGACTACGACATTTTAGAAGCTGGCTTTGCTGAAAAATACCATCCGCCTTTTGTGCTATTGTCTTTATAGGAGTTTGCCGCTATGAAAGAATCAGAAAAAGAAAAAATTGCCTATTTGCGAGAAGAAGGGCTTGGGTACAGGGCGATTGCTATCAAGTTGGGCATATCGCTCAATACCGTCAGAAGCCATTGTCAGAGAAATGGGCTGACAGGTACAGCCGAGAAAAAAGTATCGACGCATTGCCGATACTGCGGCCAGCGTCTTCCTCCTCCAAAAGTCGGAAGGAAACGCAGGTTTTGTTCGGACACTTGTCGAAACCAGTGGTGGAAGGAACACCCGCAACTTGTTACTCGATCCGCTTATTATGCCAAAGTCTGCTTGTATTGCGGAAAGAGTTTTCTTGTATATGGGCATCAAGATCAAAAGTATTGCTCGCATTCCTGCTTTATTTCCCACCGTTTCTCCGGTTCGAAGCCGGTAAAATAGTGGGATTTCTTTGTATTATTTTTTGTGCTTTCCGGGGCTGTTTATAGGATTGTACCCTTGATTGACACAACCTTTCAGAGTAAGATGTCTCCACATCAGAGAAAGGAAGTGGTCAACATGACAAAAACACAAAAAGCGCAGATCCTGTATTTTCGCACAGAGGGCATCTCCTACAACGCAATTGCCGAAAGACTAGGGATTTCGGTAAACACCGTCAAGAGCTTTTGTCGACGGAATGGGTTGGGAGGTATTGCCACAAAAGAACCGGTTAAAGTTTGCCGACAATGTGGTGCTCCCTTACCAGTGACGAATTACAAGCCAAAGAAATTCTGCTCCGATTCCTGCCGTCATACATGGTGGAATGCGCATCCAGAACTGATCGATAAAAAGGCATATTACACCTTAACCTGCCAGCATTGCGGCCGGGAGTTTCAAAGCTATGGGAACGATGGCCGAAAATATTGCTGCCATGCGTGTTATATTACCGCGCGTTTTGGTACAGAGCGTAAATTTATGAAGAAAGGGGAGGCGCAGCATGGAGAGAAAAATCAGAAGAATTGAGCAGGTGCCTTTGGCGGTGTTACATAATAAGCAGGTGGCGGCTTATGCCAGGGTATCTGACGGCAAGGACGCAATGCTGCACTCACTTTCAGCACAAATTAGCCATTATAGCGGGTTGATCCAGAATACGCCGGGGTGGGTATATGCTGGCGTATATGCAGACGAGGCGTTAAGTGGAACGAAAGATAACCGGGCAGAATTTCAACGTATGTTGGCGGACTGTCGTGCCGGGAAAATTGACATGATTATTACCAAATCCGTGTCGCGATTCGCGCGTAATACCGTGACGACATTGAAAACCATCCGGGAACTGCGGTGGATCGGTGTAGATGTATACTTTGAGGAGCAGAACATACATACCGCCAATGACGAGGGGGAATTCCTGCTGACCCTCCTCGCTGCTTTTGCCGAGGAAGAAGCTCGTTCCGTATCCGAAAACCAAAAATGGCGTATAAAGTCAAATTTCGAACAAGGTTTGCCTTGGAGCGTTACCATGTACGGATACCGGCTAGTAGACGGCAGATTGGAGATTGTTCCTGAGGAGGCGGAAATCCTCCGTCTGGCTGCCGACCTGTATCTGGAAGGCTACGGCAGCGAGCGGCTGGAACGGGCGCTGGCAAAGGCCGGTGTTCGCGGACGGCAGGGCAACGCCATGACCGGCCACGGGATTATCGACCTGCTTTGCAACGAAAAAAGCGCAGGTGACCTGTTGCTTCAAAAGAAGTTTGTGGATGACCCCATAACCAAGAAAGGACGAATCAACCGGGGCGAGCTGCCGCAGTATTTTGCAGAAGAAAGCCACGAGGCGATTTTCGACCGGGATACCTACCAGCGGATTTTAACGGAACGTGCCCGCCGCGCCGCCCGATTTCAACCTCGTCCGCAAACACCGTCCACCTATCCGTTTACCGGCCTGATCGTCTGCGGAAAATGCGGCGCACATTTCCGCCGAAAAATCG
>USDZ01000155.1 GCA_900553525.1 uncultured Oscillospiraceae bacterium | reverse complement strand
CATAATATACACGCCGGGATCGAGCGGCAGGGCCATCGCCTGCCGCCTCAGATCGGCGAGCTTGGGATTCTTATCCGGAAGAGGACTCACGGCGCACCTCCTTGTTCGGCGTGTACGAACGGAAAAAGCGCGGCCGCCAACGGCGGCTGCGCTTTAATCAAGCCTGACATCATATGACGGGAAACGCCCGGCCTTATTCCGCGAATCCGGACTCCACCAGCGCGACCAGACCGTTCACGGCCTCTACCTCGTCGTTGCCGTCGGCGATGATGCGGATGTTGGTCCCCCCCACGATCCCGAGGGAAAGCACGCCCAAAAGACTCTTCGCATTGACGCGGCGCTCTTCCTTTTCCACCCATATGGAGGATTTATACTCGTTGGCTTTCTGAATAAAGAACGTAGCCGGACGGGCGTGAAGGCCAACCTGATTCTGAACCAAGACGTCTTTCACATACATGATGAAAACTCCCTCTCATCTCTCTAACGCCAATAAAAACTCCATGGAAATTTGGCCGGAATACCGTTATTATACCACATTTGTCCGCTCCGTCAATCGGTTTTCCCCCCAGAAATCGCCTAAAATCGCAATTTTGGCTGCCTGCCCTATTTTCCGAAAAAAGGAACGAATGGATTTGTTTGTTTTCACAATAACCGTGAATAATTTTTAGTAAGATAACCGAAATTCTCCGAAATATACCTGTTAATATTCGTTATTTTTGTCTGTTTGTTCCAGCGAACGGCTATCGGATTTGGCCTCCAGGCCTTCCTCTTCCAGCGTATGCGGCAGGAGCCAAAGGCGTTCTTCCGCCGTCAATGCGGCCTTCTCCAGCAGGTCTGGGCGCCGGTGAAGGGTGCGCAGCAACGACTGTTCCCGCCGCCATTTGGCGATGTTCGCGTGGTGCCCGGTCAGCAGGACATCCGGCACCGCCCGTCCTTCCCAAACGGCGGGACGGGTATATTGGGGATACTCGAGCAGAGAGGAAAAATGGCTCTCCTCAGTAAAGCAGACCTCATCGGCCAGCACCCCCGGCACCATGCGGGAAACGCAATCGACGAGCACCATAGCCGGCAGTTCGCCTCCGGTGAGAACATAGTCCCCAATCGAGATTTGCTCGTCTACAAGCGCGTCGATCACCCGTTCGTCTACCCCCTCGTAATGCCCGCAGAGGATGCAGAGGGAGGGCAACGCGGCCAATTCCTTCGCCCGCTCCTGGGTCAGGATCCGGCCCTGGGGCGACATATAGATGAAATGGGGGCGGGTCCCCAGTTCCCCGCACACGGCCCGGTAGGCGTCGGCGATGGGTTGCGCGTACATCACCATCCCCATGCCGCCGCCGTAGGGATAATCGTCCACCTGTTTTTGTTTATTCCGCGTATAATCCCGGATCTGATGGGCGTGGATCTCCAGAAGGCGCTTTTCCTGTGCCCGTCCGAGAATGCTCTCCCCCAGCACCGCCATACAGCTTTCGGGGAAGAGGGTCAGCAAATCAAATCTCATCATCCAACAACCCCGGCATGGGACGAAGACGAATCACGCCGCCGTCCGTGTCGATTTGAATAATCACCTGTGGAATGGCAGGAATCAGAATTTCCCGTCCGTCCCGCCCTCGCATATGGTACACGTCGTTCGCGCCGGTGGAACTGACATCGGTGAGTTCTCCGTACTCTTCCCCGGTATCCGCGTCAATCACCCGCAACCCCAGGAGATCTTGAATGAAATGACGGCCGGGTTCCAGGCTCACGTCGTCCCGATGGAGGTAGAGCACCCGGCCCCTCAAGGCCTCGGCGTCGGCCACGGTGTCCACCCCCTCCATTTTGACAAGGGCCATGTTTTTATGGACACGGGCCTTCACTTTGGCGGGATGCGCGCCCTCCCCGTCCAGATAGAGGGTGGAAAGGGCGGCAAGTACCGCCGGAGAATCGCACCAAGGCTGAACCCGCAGTTCTCCCCGCACGCCATGGGTGCCCACAACCTGGCCCGCTTCCAAATATATCTGTCTCGGCATGCCTGTCCTCCTTGCCGCCCGAACAATACCGGGGGCGCCGCATTTTGCGCGGCGCCCCCGGGAACCATACCGTCGGGCTTATCCTGAACCCCGGGCTTGCCCGGCGTGGAATCAGTCGTCGATTTCGACCGCCACTTTGGCGTTCTGCCGGGTAGCGGCCGCGCGCATGACCGTGCGCAGCGCCTTGGCAATCCGGCCCTGCTTTCCGATGACGCGCCCCATGTCGTCCGGGGCGACCCGCAGATGGAATACAATGGTACCATCCTCTGCAGGATCGTCCTGGATCACGGAGACGGCCTCGGGATCTTCCACCAAACCCTTCGCCATGTCGATGAGCAGTTCTTTCATGATCGAGTTTCTTTCCTTTCACAATCACGGGACACACCGCGCGCCGGCCGGCTGATCCCGGCCGCGCGTGGCATCCGGCTTATCCGGCCTCAGACACCGGCCCTTTTGAACAGATCCTTAACCGTATCGGTGGGCTGGGCGCCGTTAGCGATCCATTTCTGGGCTTTTTCGACGTCAACCTTGACCACGGCCGGTTCTTCGAGAGGATTGTAATAGCCGATCTCCTCGATAAAACGGCCGTCGCGGGGAAAGCGGGAGTCCGCCACCACGATGCGGTAGAACGGAGATTTTTTGGCGCCCATACGGCGCAGCCGAATTTTCACTGCCATGTTGGAACCCTCCATACCATTTCCAAATAATTTATTCTTCAACCATATGCATGGATTGAATACTAGAATCCAAATCGGCGGCCTCCCCGGCCCAAGCCGGCGAGTCCTGCAAGACCCCGGCCGCCTTTTTTGCCCAAGCCTTTCATCTGCTTCATCATCTGGCGCATGCTCTCGTACTGCTTGATCAGGCGGTTGACATCCTCCACCTTCATGCCGCAGCCCGCCGCGATCCGGCGCTTGCGCGAGGGATTGATAAGATCGGGCTTCGCCCGCTCCTCCTTCGTCATGGAGAGAATGATGGCCTCGGTCCGGGTAAACTGCTTTTCATCGATGTCCACGTCCCGCAGCTGTTTGCCTAGTCCGGGGATCATGCTGAGCATTCCCTTGATGTCCCCCATTTTCTGAATCTGGCGGAACTGGTCGAGCAGATCGTTGAAATCAAATTTATCCTGCTGCATCTTGCGGGCGAGCGCTTCGGCTTCCTTTTCGTCGATCTGCTGCTGTGCCTTCTCGATCAGGGACATCACGTCCCCCATCCCCAGAATACGGGAAGCCATCCGCTCAGGATGGAACACCTCAAGATCGTCGAGTTTTTCACCGGTGCCGCAGAATTTGACCGGTTTCCCGGTCACAGCCCGGACCGACAAGGCGGCGCCGCCACGCGTGTCGCCGTCGAGTTTGGTGAGCACCACGCCGTCGATACCGAGCGTCTCGTTGAAGGAAGAGGCGACGTTGACGGCGTCCTGTCCGGTCATGGCGTCCACCACCAGGAGAATTTCCCCCGGCGATACGGCGGCCTTGATATTTTCCAGTTCCTTCATCAAAGTCTCGTCGACGTGAAGGCGGCCGGCGGTGTCAAGGATGACATAGTCGTTGCCGTGGTCTTTGGCGTGGGAAACCGCTTTTTTCGCGATTTTTACCGGATCGTCCTGTCCCATCTCGAATACCGGTACCCCCGCCTTTTCCCCCATCACTTGCAGCTGGGCAATGGCAGCGGGACGATAGACGTCGCAGGCGACGAGGAGGGGCCGGTGGCCCTGGCCCTTGAGCATTTTGGCCAGTTTCGCGGAATGGGTGGTTTTACCAGAACCCTGCAGACCGCACATCATGACAACGCAGGGGGGGCGGCTGGCCGATGCCAGACGCACCGCCTGTCCCCCCATTAGAGCGGTCAGTTCCTCATTGACGATCTTGACAACCATCTGGGCAGGGGTAAGGCTTTCCATAACCTGGCTGCCCACTGCCCGCTCGGTGACGGCGGCGGTGAAATCCTTCGCCACCTTATAATTGACGTCCGCCTCCAGGAGGGCGAGCCGCACCTCCCGCATGGCGTCGCGCACGTCTTTTTCGGTCAGTTTGCCCTTGTTCCGCAGCCGTTTAAAAGCTGCGGAGAGCTTGTCGGAGAGTCCTTCAAAAGCCACGGCGGCACCTGCCTTTCCAAATATGGAAAATCATCATGCCTCGGCGAGC
>USDZ01000154.1 GCA_900553525.1 uncultured Oscillospiraceae bacterium | reverse complement strand
CGGTCAGACGCCCGCACAGACGGGTCAGGACAATAGGAAGACCCGCCGCGACTATCAACATGCCTGCAATCACCATGCTGATTCTGGCCACCATCACGACGATGCCGGCACACAACAGAATGGAGTTGACAAAATGAAATAGATTGCGCTGGATGACATGCAGGAACTGCTCGCTGTCGCCATCGATGCGGCTCATCATATCGCCGCTGTTCATATGAGAAAGGAAGGAGGCTCTGGCATGGATCGCTTTATCGTATACGGCGTTTTTCACATCGACCACAAAACGGTTTTGAAGCGTCTGCCACGTGTACGCATAAATCAGGTTAAAAACCATCGCTGTCAAAAACAGCACCGCGTAGTTACGGATAACCAATACCAGCAATTCATATTCCCCGCCGATGAGAACCTGATCGGTTAATTTGAGCAGGTTCTGCGGCAGTAACAACGATACCGCATAGGTCACGAGGATACAGAGTTCCGCCACCAAAAACAGGAAAGTATAAGGCTTTGCAAATTCCCAAACCCGTTTTAACCGTTGCGGATTCTGATTTTTCAACCTTTTCACTCCCGTCTCTGCGCGCAGTATTGGTGATTTTGCCAAATGCGGATATATTCTAGCGCAAAAAGTCGATTTCGTGGTTTCTATTCGTATCAAAAATGTTTCTAAAAGCGACATTCGGACGGTTTATGGGGAAACCGCCCGAAAGGGATACTTTGGGGGAAAGCAACATGATAAAGTCCATACCGGTTTGGCCCACACCCGACAACCTTATGGTTCTGCCCATTGAAAGAGCCGACCAATCCGTCGATCCGCAACGGCTGTTCCGGCTTTTAATCCTCTCGCAGGGAAAACTAATCGCCGAACTGGACGGAACACCTTTGGAACTCAACGCACCCTGTGCACTGTGTCTGCATGAAAAACGGCGGTTTATTTGTCTTCGGCTGATCCACAGCGAAGGCTGCGTAATTCTGTTCCGCCCTTCCTTTCTTAACCGAAGCTTTACTCTGGAAACCCTCCGCCACCCACGTTTTCAATCTCTGGCTGAAAAGCATGCCTTTTTTCAGCTCCAGCCGTTCCTGTCGGACGATCTCGGCTGCAACCGCATCTCGGTCAGTGAAGACCTCATGCGCTTGCTGACGCAATGTGCCGCCAGATGCTCCTATGAGATTACCAACCGGGCCGATTGGTATTGGTCCTGCCGCACCCGCTCCTATTTCATGGACATCATCCGGATATTGGAGAATCTGTATTACGAATACGGCATGCAGTCTCCCGAGATGCAACAGCAGCACCGCCCTCGTCAGGAGCGCGAGGAATTACAGCGCATACTGGAATTTATTGAAATCCATCTCGATGGCGATCTCACACTCGAAGAGATATGCCTGCATTTCCGCACCTATAAAAAGCAGGTGGAACGCTGGTTCCACGCCTACAAGGGAATGACATATTATCAATATGTCAAAGAGCTGCGGCTCAAAAAGGTCTGCTTCTATCTACGTTTCACCGAACTGCAGATGAAGGAGATCGCCGCGCGTGTCGGCTTTTCCAGCGCTCAGAATCTCGCCAGATTCTTTTATAGGGAAAAGCGAATCTCGATGTCCGATTTTCGCAGGCAATCCGTGCTGGAACGAAAAAACGACCGCGAACTTCAGTCTGCCCGTCAGGGTGACTCAGCCTGATACCTCAAAAGACGGACTAAAAAGCTGGACAGATCTCATGCAAATTTAGACGGATTTTCTCTTGATTTTCTTCTATTCGGGGCTTACGATAGGATTGCGCATATACCGAATATTGCTTCCGACAGAAGAAAAGAGGGGTCTGCTTGAATATCGATTTTTTTCTTGATTTGGCCATCATCATCATTGCAGCCAAGTCCTTGGGTCTCCTAATGCGAAAAATCCATGTTCCCCAAGTTGTCGGCGAGATCATCGCCGGTCTTCTCATTGGTCCCAATGTGCTGCATCTGGTCGACCAAAGTGAATTTTTATCTCAAATGGCGGAACTTGGCGTCATCATGCTCATGTTCGTCGCAGGGCTGGAAACCGATCTAAAAGAAATGAAACGGACGGGGCCTGTTGCCTTGTTCGTCGCAGCGTTGGGGGTGGCCTTGCCCTTCGCCGGCGGATTCCTGCTGTATTCCTGTTTGTACGGCTTCGGTGCCGTCGGTTCCGACGCGTTCTTTGAAGCTGTGTTCATCGGCACCATTCTTACCGCCACCTCCGTGAGCATCACGGTGGAGACCCTCCGGGAAATGGGGAAGCTCAAAGGCAAGGTGGGCACGACTATACTCAGTGCCGCGATCATCGACGATGTGCTGGGGATATTGCTGCTGACTTTTGTCATCGGTTTTAAAAGTGCGGAGGTGCAGCCGCTGACCGTCGTCATCAATACTGGTCTCTTTTTTCTCGCGGCGCTGGGGGTGGGCATTCTGCTTTACTGGCTCTTCAAATGGCTGGATAAACGGTATCCCCACCGCCGCCGCATCCCGATCTTCGGCCTGGCGGTCTGCCTGTTGTTTTCCTTCGCCGCCGAGCGCTTTTTTGGGATCGCCGACATTACCGGCGCATACGTGGCCGGTATCATCTTCTGCAATATCCGCGACTCGGATTACATCGCGCGGAAAATCGACATCGGATCCTATATGCTCTTTAGCCCGATTTTCTTCGCCAGCATCGGTCTGAAAACCGAAATCCAGGATCTCGACGTCTCCATGCTGGTTTTCAGTGTTCTATTCGTCCTCGTGGCGCTCGCCACCAAAATCATCGGATGTGGTCTGGCGGCCAAGATCTGCCGTTTCCGTTGGATAGACTCCCTGCGCGTAGGTGTCGGCATGATGACCCGAGGTGAAGTCGCCTTGATCGTGGCACAAAAAGGACTGGCTGTCGGTCTGATCCCAGCGGTCTATTTTACCTCCGTGATCTTGCTCATTATAGTATCCTCCGTCGTCACGCCGATTGTCCTCAAGCTCCTTTATCGAAAAGAGGATCAAACGCCGCTTCTTCCCGAACCGGTGACGACCTCTGTATAAAACACCGCCGTTCCCGTCCGGTATGGCTGTGTTTCATCCGGGCACACAAAGGGCCCACGTTAACCAACAGGAGTTTGTCCGAAAGTACGGACAAACTCCTGTTTTTCTTTTTATATAAACGATATTTACCGCTTTGGTACGCGAATCGGCGTCACCCTTTTATTCGCCACTCATATGATGACAATGAAGGGGAACCGCAGGACGGCCGGGTTCTTCTATCAACAAACAGGAGGATTTTGTATGCCAGATAACAAGTACATCCATGATGCCGGCTGCAAAGAAGCCGTATGCGTCGATGCCGGGCGCGTTTACGTCTCTTGCTCCGAACAAGACGATGCGCCTTAGAAGAACCGGCTCGATCCGTCATAACCACCTGCAAATTAGGTATCCGGATACTTTGAGGCAAGGCTGATCTGCTCATAAGGTTAATCATGGGGGGGAATCCGCATGTTATCCAGACAAATTGGCCGCAATATCCGCTGGCGCCGCAAAAGAGCCCGGCTCTCGCTTGAAGAACTGGCTTATCGTGCCAGTTTGGATACGTCGCACATCGGGAAAATCGAACGCGGCTGCTGGAATCCGAACCTGCAGACCCTCGCCCGCATCGCAGCCGCGCTTCACGTTTCTCCCCGTTCTCTGTTCAACTGCGGCACGCTGGACGAACCGGATTACGCCCGCCTGATCGGTTTTGCAAATTCCACTATCCCGTATTACGAGTTTTTCAGTGTGTACGATCCCCTTTTTCTAGGCGAATTTCTCGGCAGTTTTTTGATGGAACGCATCACAGTGGAGGAAATCGATGCAATCGCGGATCAATATCTGTCGGAGGTCACATATGAAGCTGTGTCTGAATCTGTCGAAACAGAGGACGGCCGTTATGATGGCTATAGGATCGCCGTCGTCCATCCGGGAAAGCTGCAAAAAGTCCGCTTAGCGGTGTTTCGCGACGTCACAACCAACCGTCTGTTGGCAGAAAAGATTGCGGATACCCTGACGCAAAGCCGGGTCCCCTATGACCAATTCCGATACATTGCACGGGATCTTGCTGTATCTAATTTTGTCTGACACATTTTAACAGAGCCGTCTCCGCCTTTTTCCGGCGTGGACGGCTTTTCCGCCTCTTTCGGCCCCTCGGC
>USDZ01000153.1 GCA_900553525.1 uncultured Oscillospiraceae bacterium | reverse complement strand
GTCCAAAAGGGCAATCCGCCCACCGAGCGCAAGCTTCAGCGCCTGTTCCGGAATCCAGAGGTGTCCCGGCGGATCAAACGATGCAACGATTTCGGCGCCGGCGGCGTTTGTGTGGCTATCGGGGAATTGGCACCCGGTTTACAGATTGACCTGGATCGGGTTCCGAAAAAATATGAGGGTCTCGATGGCACGGAACTCGCCATCTCCGAATCGCAGGAGCGGATGGCAGTCGTGCTGGAGAAAGCCGATGTACCCGCCTTCATACAGGCTGCGGAGGAGGAGAACCTGGAGGCGACCGTGGTCGCTTCCGTGTCGGAGGAGCCCCGGCTGCGTATGACTTGGCGGGGAGACACGGTGGTGGATATCAGCCGTGCCTTCCTCGACACCAACGGCGTGACTCAGACGGCGCGGGCGGTTATCGCGGCTCCGGATCCCTCCGCCGACTACCGCGAGGCAATTCCGGCGGGCCTGGCCGTGATCCCGCTGCCGGAGGCGTTCCGGGAAAATTTGCGCCGCATCGAGGTGGCTTGCCAGAAGGGATTGTGCGAGCGGTTTGACGCGAGCATCGGCGCCGCGACGGTGCATATGCCCTTTGCCGGCCGGTATCAGATGACGCCGGAGGAAGGGATGGTGGCGAAGCTGCCGGTCCTGGAGGGAGAGACCGACGACGCCACGGCTATGGCGTATGGGTTCATTCCCGGTATTTCGAAATGGAGTCCGTTCCACGGAGCGGTTTATGCGGTCATGTCCTCCCTCGCAAAGCTCGCGGCGATGGGGGCGGGGCCTCTGGAGGCCCGGCTGACTTTCCAGGAGTATTTTGAGCGTTTGCGGGAGGATCCCCGCCGCTGGGGCAAGCCCGCCGCGGCTCTGCTGGGGGCTTTCTTGGCTCAAAAGGAGATGGGGATTCCCTCCATCGGCGGAAAGGACTCGATGTCGGGCAGTTTCAACGAACTCGACGTGCCGCCCACCCTGGTCAGCTTTGCGCTTTCCATGACCAAGGCGTCCAAAACCGGTTCCGCCGCCTTCCGAAAGGCGGGTTCACTTGTCGCCTTCCTCCCCCTGCCGGTGGATGAGGCGACCCGGCTCCCCCGGTGGAAAGAGGCCGGCGAGCTTCTCGACGAGGTGGCGAAACTGGTGCAGTTCGGCGTGGTCAACGCCGCGGCGGTGGTCGGGGAAGGCGGCTTGGCCGCCGCCGTGGCCAAGATGTGTTTTGGCAACCGGATTGGTTTTGCTTTTAACCAGGATGTGGACCGCCGCACCCTGTTTGCCCCGCTGGCGGGATCGCTGGTGCTGGAACTGCGGGAGGGGGATATGTGCCTTGAGGGACTTTCCTATACCCTTGTCGGTACCACGATCGACCGACCCGAAATCGTGTTGGACGGGGAGGCGCTGGAACTCGACGACTTGGCCGAAATTTGGATGAGTCCGTTGGAATCGGTATTTCCCAACCGTCCGGCGGACCGGGCGGACATGCCCGTGCGGGTGCCGCTGTACACAGCGCGGACGGGCCGCGCTCCGGCGGTCAAGGCCGCGGTTCCGCGGGTCTTCATCCCGGTTTTCCCGGGGACCAACTGCGAATACGATACCGCCCGCGCGTTTGAGCGGGCGGGCGCCGAGACCGAGGTGCTGGTGGTCAAAAACCTGACCGCCGCGGCCATCGAGGAGACCATCGGACGGATGGAAAAGGCGGTCCGGCGCGCCCAGATCGTCATGCTGCCGGGCGGATTCTCAGGCGGCGACGAGCCGGCCGGCTCAGGCAAATTCATCGCCACAACCTTCCGCAATCCCCGTCTGGCCGATGCCCTGGCCGATCTGCTTGAAAACCGGGACGGCCTGATGCTGGGCATCTGCAACGGCTTCCAGGCTTTGATCAAGCTGGGGCTCCTGCCCTATGGCGAGATT
The DNA here is from genome assembly GCA_900553525.1 of uncultured Oscillospiraceae bacterium. Lineage (GTDB taxonomy): Bacteria > Bacillota > Clostridia > Oscillospirales > Acutalibacteraceae > UMGS1623. The sequence continues at coordinate 2,295 of USDZ01000153.1, read as the reverse complement.
CGGGAACTGTCGGCTTCAGACCCGACCCTGACTTTCAACACCCTGGGCCGCCATGTCAGCCGGATGGTGTATACCCGGGTGACATCGGTCAAGTCTCCGTGGTTTGCCGGCTGCGAAGCGGGCGATATCCACTGTGTGCCGGTTTCCCACGGCGAGGGACGCTTCTTCGCCCATGAGGAGACGGTCCACCGTCTGATGGAAAACGGCCAGATCGCCACCCAGTACGTCACGCCGGAGGGGGATCCCTCCGGGGATATCCGCTGGAATCCCAACGGTTCAGTCTGCGCTATCGAGGGCATCACCTCTCCCGACGGCCGAATCCTGGGCAAGATGGGACACAGTGAGCGGCAGGGGACCGATTTGTATAAAAATGTACCCGGTGAAAAGGACCAGCGCCTGTTTGCAAGCGGCGTGGCCTATTTCCGGTGAGTTGCCCGGGCCGGCGGATTTCCGCCGGCCTTTTTGGGCGGCCGATCCTCTCTTTTTCCACATGAGGCCGCCTTGACTTTCCCGCGCGTATGCCATACAATGAAGGATAGGCTCGATAGATGGGACAAACGGCTGTCCGGTGCCGGAAAGGCGGGTGAAAAGAGTCATGCGGACAAGAAAACAACGGTTTTTTACCGCGGCTTTGCTGGGGCTGTGCGCCCTGCTGCTGTCGGGCTGCAACGCGTTGGGTATGGATGTGGAAGACTATATGCGCCCGCCCAAATCCACGGGGGAGCAGGAGGCTATCCAGCAGGCTCTGGAAACCTACATTGAAACCCATGCCGAAAAAGGCGGCGTGACCGATTATATTCTGAAGTATCCGAAAGAGGGCGATTACCGGTCCGCCTTTATTTTGGTCGATCAGGTGCAGCCGAACCGCGCGAGCATTTTATCGCCCTCCTCGCCGTCCAATAACAGCCAGGCGGCCGCTGCCAGCACGGCCAGTACGGCGGACGCGACGCTGGCGGTGGCTTTTTACCGCCTGAATGTGGACCAGGCCATGACCCATGTCAACTACCTGCGCAAAATTGATGGGGAATGGGTTTCGGTGTCGGATGTAACGGGCAGCAGCGAAGAAATCAGCCGGGTTTCCTTTGGCGATCTGAATGGGGACGGATTTCCGGAACTGCTGGTCGGCTGGCGCCAGTACAACACCCGCAATCAAAAGCTTTCCCTCTATTTCCTCAACGACACGTTGGAGGAACAGGCGATTGACAAGATATATACCCATATGCTGGTGAATGAATTTTCACGGCCCGGCCGAGACGATCTGCTGCTCTTCAGCACGACCGACCTTATGACGACGGTCGAACTGCTGTCCTATCAAAACGGTCGGCTCATCGTGCGGGACACGGCCGAATTGGACGCGGGCATCCAACGTTTCGGCGACGCCAAAGTCGTGGCGCTGTCCGGAACGGTCAACGGTGTGTTTATCGATTGTTATAAGGATCCGAATACCACCATCACCGAACTTCTTTTTTGGGACGCGGCTGCGAATGAAGGGCAGGGCGGACTGCAGACGCCCTTTTACCGTTCCGAAGATCAACTGACCACGCTGACGGCCCGGGAATCGTCCATTCCCTGTATGGATATCGACGGAGACGGCATGGTGGAGTGGCCGGTCAGCACCCGGTTGCCCGGATATGAGACGGCAAGCGCGGATAGCGCGTTGTGGAAGACCACCTGGATGGAATGGGATTATGCCACCCGCCAAAGCCGGCAGGAATTTTCCTGCGTGATGAACGATCGGGACGGTTATTATGTGCTGTTCGACGACTCCTGGGAGGGGCGGGTGACGGCGATATACGACAAGGACGCCCGCCTTTTGCAGTTCAGGCTGGTTGGCGAGGGGACTTCGGTCGATCCCTTTCTGTCTTTCAAAACCTCGGCTTCGTCCGAGTCTTCGGCGGAGAGCGACGGATATGTGGTGCTTTCTCAACTGAGCGGGGTTCAGTACAGCGTCCGTTTCACAAAAGAGTCCCCATTCGATCTGAATATGGAACGGGTACGGTATATGTTTTCGTTGCTGCCGGCCGACCGATAGGCGGCATCGATGAGGGAGGAGTTTTCGGGATGAAACGGATATTGGTCTGCGAGGATGAGGCGTCGATTCGCGAGTTTGTCGTCATCAATCTCAAGCGTTCCGGATATGAGGTGGTCGAAGCCGAATCGGGAGAGGAAGCGCTTAAAAAATTCGACGAGGATAAGGACGGCATCGACATAGCGCTGCTCGACATCATGCTGCCGGGGATGGACGGCTTTGCGCTGTGCCGCGCGGCGCGGCGCAGGGGAGACGTGCCCATCCTG
>USDZ01000152.1 GCA_900553525.1 uncultured Oscillospiraceae bacterium | reverse complement strand
GCCTGACCTTTCACCGCGTGATCGAGGACTTCATGATCCAGGGCGGGGATCCCAAGGGGGACGGAACCGGCGGGGAAAGCATCTGGGGCGGCAAATTCGAAGATGAGTTCGACCAGAAGCTGCTCAATCTCACCGGCGCCGTTTCGATGGCCAACGCGGGGACGAATACCAATGGCAGCCAGTTCTTTATCAACCAGAGAAGCGCGGAAGCTTTCGGCAGTCGGGACGATTACACCGAAGAGGCCATGCAGGAACAATATCAAGTTCTCTATGAACAGCTGGCCAATATGTACGGCAGCATGTTTACGAATCAGTTTAAGGACTGGAAGTCGTATTATGAAAGCCAATATACCGAGACGTATGTCTATGACTGGATCCCCGACGAGGTTTGGGATCTCTATGAGAAATACGGCGGCAATATCAGCCTGGACGGGGCCTGGCGCCGGTCCGGCGGCCATACCGTCTTTGCGCAGGTGATCCAGGGCATGGATGTGGTGGAGGCGATCGCGAAGGTGAAAACCGACGATGCCGACAAACCGGTTGAGGACGTGACCATCGACAGCATCGAACTCGTCGAGTATAAGGGATAGGACGGATAATCGTCGCGCAGGGGTCCGAAATCCGGGCTCCTGCGCGATTTTTCGCAGATACTCGGGGCTATACTATATACAGGTTCGGATAAGGCCGCTGTATTCCGGATACGATACGGAGGGCATCGCGGCCGCCGCCGGCGCATGGAACGGTGTCTTTCCGCATATAGGTGAAAGTGAGGCGCGGATTGCACGGCTTTACAAATTATGGTATAATACGGTTCGCATACGGTGCTTCTCGAGAGTATTGGTTTTGCGCTATTTGACAGCGTCAAACCACAGAACCTCCCGGGCAGTTTGAAATTTTATGGCATCTGTTTCGTTCGAGGGAGGCTTCCCCAATGCCTCTTCCATCCCAAACCAAAGGAGTAGCTTTATGGATATTGTGGTGGACGGCCTGCATATTCGGTATATCGATCGAGGCCCGGCCGATGCGCGTGCCACGGTTCTGCTACTCCACGGATGGGGCGTGGACGGCAGCATTTATCATCTCATCACCGACCACCTGTCCGACCGTTTCCGCATGGTGGTCCCCGATCTTCCCGGGTTCGGCGGGTCACAGGAGCCGCCCGCTCCCTGGACATTGGACGATTACGCCGACTTTGTCGAGCGGTTTGCCGGCAAACTCGGACTGCGAGAGGTGGTGGGAATGGGGCACTCCAACGGCGGCCGGATTCTCATCAAGCTCCTGTCCCGGTCCGCATCGCCGCTTTCCATACGCAAGGCGGTGCTGATAGATTCGGCGGGGGTCAAACCTCGGCACGGACCGGGGTATTATCTCAAGATATATGCCTTTAAGACGGCAAAAGTCTTTTTCCGCTTACCCGGTGTCCGCTCCCTGTTCCCCCATGCCGTCGAAAAAGCGGGGAAACGGTTTGGATCGGCGGATTATGCCAAAGCCAGTCCTTTGATGCGGCAGTGCATGGTGTTGGCTCTGCAAGAGGATCTCACCCCCCTTCTGCCTCACATTGCGGTCCCCACCCTGCTGTTATGGGGAAAAGACGACACCGCCACCCCCCTTTCGGACGGCAAACGGATGGAAGCACTGCTCCCCGACGCCGGTCTGGTTGAGCTTCCGGGTGGCCATTACGCCTTTGCGGAGAGCTTCGGCATTTGTTCCCGCGTACTGGATTCTTTTTTAGGATAATGTCTCTGTCCCGGATAAGCGTCCGGATTCCTGATCGGACAGGAGGAACTTTTGGTTGGAACGGATGGCAAAAATCGCCATGCTGGTGGCCTGCGCCGCTTGTGTGTTGGTACAGACGGTCTACTTCACCCATATGATGCAGCTCAATTCCTATCGGAACGAGCGCTACCGCAAATGGTGCAAAGACCATGAAAATCTGGTGGTCAATCTGCGCCGCCTGCTGCCTGCCCTTCTGTTGCCCATCATGTGGCTGCCTGGGGCCTATTCCTATTATGCGGCGGCGGCCGTCCTGTTGTTGACCGCCATTCTCAACATACCGGCTAAAGCGAAAAAGCCGCTTGTCTATACCCATCGGGTCTGGCGTCTGCTCGGCATGCAGACGCTGCTCCTGCTTTTGGTCTTAGCGGTTGCGTTCCTCGTCGACCGGATGCGGAGCATCGGCATTGTAGCGCTCTACTCCCTAGTGGTCTGGGTCTGGACCCTGGTCGCGAACTTTCTGCTCAAACCCTTGGAAAAAGCGCTGGCGGGCCGGTATGTCCAGGACGCCCGGCGGCGGCTCGAGGGGAGGCCGGATCTGCTGGTTATCGGGATCACCGGCAGTTATGGAAAAACCAGTACCAAAAATTTTCTCCATGCGCTGCTTTCCGTTAAATACAACGTGTTGATGACCCCTGAGAGTTATAATACCACCTTGGGCGTGGTCCGCACCATTCGGGAACAACTCCGCCCGACCCATCAAATTCTGATCGCCGAGATGGGGGCGAAGAATCCCGGGGATATTCGGGAAATTTGCGATCTGGTACATCCCCGGTACGGCATTCTCACCTCGGTTGGCGAGCAGCACCTGGAGACGTTCCATACGGTGGAAAGCATTGTGAAAACCAAATTTGAATTAATCGACTCCCTGCCTGCAGAGGGGCGCGCATTTCTGAACACCGATAATGCATACATCCGGCAGCGGCTGGCGGAAGGCGGATTTGCCGCACCCGTCACCACGTTCGGCCTCAACCACAGCGATGTTACCGCCTCTGATATCCAAGTTGACGGGACCGGCACCTCCTTTACGGTCACCGTCGGCAGAGAGAGCCGCCGTTTTACCACCCACCTGCTGGGTTTGCATAACGTCCAAAACATCACCGGCTGCATTGCCACCGCTCTGGAACTCGGGATCCCGCTTGAGGACCTTGTCTATCCGGTACGAATGCTCAGGCCGGTCGAACATCGGCTCCAGCTTTTACCCGGCGGGATTATCGATGACGCGTATAATTCGAATCCTGCGGGGTTCCGCAGCGCTTTGGATGTGCTGTCCGGTTTCGATGCCGAGCGGATCTTGGTGACTCCCGGTATGGTGGAACTGGGAGAGAAACAAGAGGAACTCAATCGCGAGCTCGGCGAATACGCCGCTTCCCGCTGTGATTACGCCGTTTTGGTGGGAGAGCGGCAGGCTCCGCCCCTGAAGGAGGGCCTGTTGGCCGGAGGCTTCCCGGCGGAGAATATTTTTATCGCCCCGACATTGCAGGCAGGTCTTTCCCATCTTCGCGACCGTCCCGCCCCGGGACCCCGGATTACGCTGTTGGAGAACGACTTGCCGGATAATTTTTGACCTGTGGAGAGGAGTTTCGGCCTATGCCAACACGTGTCGCCGTCCTATTTGGAGGACAGAGTGTGGAACACGAGGTGTCGATTATTTCAGGGCTGCAAGCCCTGGCGGCGCTCGACGGCGCTCAATACACGCCTGTCCCTCTGTACATCACCAAGGATAACCGGTTCTACACGGGGCCTCATATGGGAGACATTGCTTCTTACCGGGATATGCCCGCCTGCCTGGCGGCGGCGACCCGGGTGCTGCCGGTTCCGGGGGGAAAAGGCCGGGTGGATTTGATCCGCTACCCTTTTAAAAAGTTTGGGAACAATGTGGTGGACACCTTCGACGTGGCCCTGCCGGTGGTTCACGGTACCAATACCGAGGACGGGACCCTGATGGGTTTTCTCGAGATGCTGGGAGTGCCCTACGCTTCCTGCGACGTGATTTCCTCCGCCCTTGGCATGGACAAATACAAAATGAAAGCCGTGCTGCGGCAGGCCGGTTTGCCTGTGCTGGACGCACTTTTGTATACAGGCCGTCAGGTGGCGGCTGACACGGCCTCCATTTTGGACCAGATCGAGGCCGCCTTTCCTTATCCGGTGATTGTCAAACCGGTCAATCTCGGCTCATCGGTCGGGATCTCCAAGGCGGGAGACCGGGAGGCTCTCGGCCGCGCCCTGGATTTGGCGCTGCGTTTTTCTTCCGAGGTGCTGATCGAACAGGCCGTTTTTCCGCTGAGAGAGATCAACTGCGCCGTGCTCGGAGATCGGGACTCGGCCCGCGCTTCGGCCTGTGAGGAACCGGCCGGATGCGATGAGATCCTCAGTTATCAGGACAAATATTTGCGGGGCGGCAAAGAAACCGGGGTAAAATCGGGCGG
>USDZ01000151.1 GCA_900553525.1 uncultured Oscillospiraceae bacterium | reverse complement strand
GTATCTTCGGACGGCTGGCCGCCGTTAACCGGCTGGGCGGGAGCGCCTATTGAGTAAAATGACGGAGTGGAACCGTGCTGTCCGGCACCTCCGGCAAGGCTTTATGCCTGCCGGGGGTGCCGGTGTTTTATACCGCCTCCGGGAGAACCGGCGGCGGATGGGGAAAGGGGGAGGCCGTATGTTTGAACGTATGAAAGAAGACATCGCCTGCATTCGCGACCGGGATCCGGCCGCCCGTTCGGCTTTGGAAGTGATGCTGCTATATAACGGATACAAAGCGGTGCGATCCCACCGCAGGGCAAATTGGTGCTACCGACACGGCCTGAAGTTTTTGGCCCGATGGATCTCCCAGCGCTGTGTCCGCCGTACCAACATTGAAATCCATCCGGCCGCCACCATCGGACGGCGGCTGTTCATCGATCACGGTACCGGTGTGGTCATCGGGGAAACCACTGTTATCGGGGACGACTGCACGATCTATCAGGGGGTAACCCTGGGCGGTACGGGAAAGGATAAAGGCAAAAGGCATCCAACGCTCGGCAATCACGTGATGGTGGGGTCGGGGGCCAAAGTGCTCGGACCCATCGAAATTGGAGACGATGTCCGGATTGCGGCGGGAGCCGTGGTGCTGGCGGACATTCCCGACCATTCCACCGCGGTAGGGGTGCCCGCGCGAGTGGTCAGGCGCAACGGCGCCAAGATCGTGGATCTCGATCAGATTCATGTGCCCGACCCGGTTGCCCAGGAGATCTGTCGATTGGAGCATCAAATCCACCTTTTGCGCTGTGAGATGGATCGCGTGCGGGGGGATAAAGAGGAAAAACAAAACCAGAAAAATATGGAGGAGACGCCATGAAAATCTACAATACCATGACTCGACGGAAAGAAGAGCTCACCACCTTGGAACCCGGAGTGGTCAAAATTTACGCCTGCGGTCCCACGGTGTACAACTACATCCATATCGGCAACGCCCGTCCGCTGTGTGTTTTTGACGTGCTCCGCCGGTACCTGGAATGGCGGGGATACGAGGTGCGCTTCGTCCAGAATTTCACCGATATTGACGATAAGATCATCCGCCGAGCCAATGAGGAAGGCGTCTCCTACGATGTGATCGCCAAGCGGTATATTGAGGAGTTTTGGACGGACGCGAAGGGGCTGGGAATACAAGAGGCCACCGTCCATCCTAAGGCCACCGAAAACATGGAGGAGATTCTTTCCCTGATTGGTGGATTGGTGGAGAAAGGCTATGCATACCGGGCGGCAAACGGCGATGTCTATTTCCGCACGCGGAAAGACGAGCACTACGGTAAGTTATCTCACCAGCCCATTGACGATCTGGAATCGGGCGCCCGCATCGGTGTCGGGGAAGAAAAGGAAGATGCACTGGATTTTGCCCTGTGGAAAGCGGCAAAGCCGGGCGAACCTTCCTGGCCCTCTCCGTGGGGGGAGGGCCGTCCCGGCTGGCATATCGAATGTTCGGCCATGGCCAGACGGTATCTTGGCCAAACTATCGATATCCACTGTGGCGGGCAGGACTTGATTTTTCCCCACCACGAAAACGAGATCGCCCAGAGCGAGTGCTGCAACGGCGTGCCTTTCGCCCGTTACTGGATGCACAATGGCTATATCAATGTGGACAACAAAAAAATGTCCAAATCTCTCGGCAATTTCTTTACCGTCCGGGATGTGGCGGACCAAATGGGGTATGAGCCGATCCGCTTTTTCCTGATCTCCTCTTCTTACCGCAGCCCCATCAATTACAATGCGGACATCATCGCACAGGCGAAAGCGGCACTGGACCGGCTCTATAACTGCCGGAACGCCCTGGCCGACGCGGAGGCGGCTGCTTCCGAAGGGGACGCCGACGCCGCCTTTACCGCGAAGTGCGGAGAGCGGCGTCAGCAGTTCATCGACGCGATGGATGACGATCTCAACACCGCCGATGCCATCGCCGCCCTGTTCGAATTGACCAAGGACATCAACGTGCTCATCGGTTCGGGACATCCGACCAAGGCAACCTGCCGAACGGCGCACATCCTGTTTGACGAACTGTGCGGCGTACTCGGACTGCTGTACGCTCGTCGGGAAGAAACCCTCGATGGCGAGATCGAAGCTCTCATCGCGGCCCGTACCGAGGCCCGCCGTAACAAAAACTGGGCCGAGGCCGACCGGATCCGCGACGAACTGAAGGCCCGGAAGATCGTTCTGGAGGATACACCTCAGGGGGTCAAATGGCATAGGGCTTGAGAAAACACGGCATCTTGCGGAACGCGCCAAGATCCCGCCGAGGACCGGCGCCGACCGCAGGGCCGCCGATACATAACCAGAACAAGGAAAATCCCGCTTATCTCCGGATAACGGGTTGCTTCGAAAGGATGGACGATCTGCATGAACATATCGCGTTTTGCCAAATCCATCGCCTATCTGGCGGCCACCGTGCTATTGCTTCTCCTGTCGATGCTTTTTCAGGCTGGTATGCATAGCGGGACCGGTCCTGAGACAAGCTATTTTCAGTCCAATACCTTTTTGTTTATTGTGTCGATTGCCTGTGTCGGTACGGGGATATACTCGTATATCGGCTATGTCCGCCGCCATCGGGAACATGCGCTCGATTCGCTCTTTCTGCTTCTGGTCGGCCTGGTTTTCCTGATCGCCAGAATTGTTGTCTTCCTCCTTTTTGGGGGTCTCGAAGGCGATTTTGCGGAGGAGGGGTATACCGCTGTCAACATTAACATCGTCCTATTGACGGCTTTGCCTGTTCCGTTTCTCATTCGAGGGTTGGTACTGGCTTTTTCCACACGGGAAGACAGCCGGATCCGCCGGTTAGGGGTACAGGTCGCGGCGTTGTTGATTGCGGCCGGTTTGGTTCTCTCCCTTGCTTTTGGAGGGATGATGCGCATGATGCGGTACGATACTTCCACAGCGGCATCCGACGGGTATGGGGAGGAGACGGATGAGGATGTTTGGATATGAATGCCTATCCGGCCTCATCCAAGGGTAATCCTTCTTGAAATTTATACAAATTTGGTATATAATGGTCTTGAAGGCCGTTGTATGCCTTCCTTTGAATGAATAGGAAAGGTGGAAACCGGCATGTTTGACAAAGTGGAACAAATGACCCTGAAAATCGAGGGGATGACCTGCGGGCATTGCCAGAAACGGGTGGAGGAGGCTCTGAAAGCGGTCAAAGGCGTCAAGGGGGTCCAGGTCAGCTTGGTGGGTAAAACGGCGGAAGTTCGGTATGCCGTCGGGAAAACCGGACGGCAGGACCTGGTCAAGGCCGTCACCGACGCCGGCTATACCGTGACGGACTGATCCGCGGGAAGGAATCGCATTTATGGAAGATAAACGGGAAACAGGTGAAATCGAACTGCAGATCGGCGGCATGACCTGTGTACGGTGCGCGGCAGCGGTGGAGCACGCCCTCAAGGGGGTATCCGGCGTGGCCGGGGCCGAGGTCAGCTATGCAAACCAGCGGGCCAGGGTGACGCTTTCCGGAGAGGGGGCCGAGCGGCGTGCTCTCGAGAAAGCGGTCAAGGCCGCCGGGTATGTCGTGGTGGAGGACAAAGCGGCCTTTCGTCGGCGGGAAATACGGCAGATGACCGGATTGTTCATTGTATCCGCTATTCTTTCTCTGCCATTTCTACTCATGATGGTACTGATGTTCGTCGCTCCCGACGCCCATCTGACCCATCTGTTGCATACCGGCTGGTGGCAGTTGATTCTCTCCGCACCGGTACAGTTTATCATTGGATGGCGCTTTTATAAAGGTGCGGTTCTCTCTCTACTCAACCGGAGTCCCAATATGGATGTGCTGGTTTCCTTGGGGACTACGGCCGCGTGGGGTTACAGCGCCTACAACGTCTTCACGGGAGGCGACCACCTGTACTTTGAAAGCGCGGTCCTTATCATAACGCTCATCCTGCTCGGCAAGCTGCTTGAGACCCGGGCCAGGGGCAAAACCTCGGCGGCCATTGAAATGCTGATGAATTTGCAGCCCAAGACCGCTACCGTTCTGCGAGACGGACGGGAAGAGGTCATTTTCGCCGCCGATATTCAAAAAGACGACCGGGTTCTCGTTCATCCCGGAGAGAGCATCTCGGTGGACGGCGTGGTGGAGGACGGCCGTTCGGCCATAGATGAGTCGATGTTGACGGGAGAGAGTATGCCGGTTGAAAAAGAGCCCGGAGCGGAGGTGTTCGGAGGAACCGTCAATGGGACGGGGTTTTTGACCG
>USDZ01000150.1 GCA_900553525.1 uncultured Oscillospiraceae bacterium | reverse complement strand
TCAGCGAAAAGGTGCGGAGAAATCCGTATTCCGTCATTCTTTTCGATGAGATTGAGAAGGCTCACCCCGATGTGCTCAACATCCTGCTCCAGATTCTCGATGAAGGACGGGTGACCGACGCGCATGGACGGGTGGTCAATTTCGAAAATACCGTCATCGTGATGACCTCCAACGCGGGCAGTCAGTTTCGGGAGAACCTGATGGGTTTCGGCAAGACCGACGCCCAGGCTTCCCGCGATAAAGCGGCTAAGGCTCTGTCCGATTTCCTTCGGCCCGAGTTTATCAGCCGGGTGGATGAGATCGTGTATTTTGATCCTCTCAAGCGGGAGGATTTCCGGCGAATCGCCGATTTGATGCTTGGGGAACTCAAACAGCCTTTGAGCGAGCGGGGCATCGCGTTCTCTTGGACCGAGGAAGCGGCGGCTCTCTTGGCGGAAAAGGCTTTCGGCGGCAAACGGGGCGCCCGCGACCTGCGCAATGCCATCCGCCGTGAGGTGGAGGACAGGATCGCCTCCCAAATTGTGGAGCGGTGCGATGAAACGATAACCGCTATTGCGCTGTCGGTCGAGGATGCGCCCGAGGAAAAACTCGGGAAACGCCTGCGGTTGGATGTGCTATGATTCATGGCGGCCTTCTCGAGCGGATATCACCGTTTGGGAAGGCCGTTTATAGTGGGTAGTGGGATAGCGTTGCCGATGGGATCCTGGTATGAGCAATGTAAGTTAAAGGCGAATAAAGGGCCGTACTCTCTCCCGCCTGTTTTCAGGGCTGGGAAAAGCGGCAGATCGTATGGGATGAAGGCAAACTGAAAATGACTTGCGATTGTTTTTTAGGACAGGTGTCTTGATTCCGTTTATACGCAAAAACCGGCTTGAAAGCGAGACTTTCAAGCCGGTTTTCTGTGTGACAGGAGCGGAAATGGAGAAGGAACGGGACTTAAGGAACGCCGTTTCGCCGCCCTCCCGTCCAGTAGTGTACCGGATTTTTAATATTCTGAGAGCAATTCTCTTATCGGACTGCTCTTTTTCCCGCCCAAATGTTATTGAATAGCGTTCTCAAACTTTTCTATATTCCCGGTTTGTCCGATCACACAAATCACATCCCCATCCTGGAAACGGTAGTCGGAGGGAAAATCCACATCCGTACGGTGATTGTGCTCGATGGCAATAATGTTCAGATTGTACCTGCGGCGGGTGTCCGCTTCACGGACGGTGACGCCGGTCAGACGGTCGGTCACCTGAATTCTCCGAACTTCGACATTTCCCTCCAGCGTAACAAAATCGAGGAAGTTGTTATAAATCAGACCTTTGCCAAGGCGGATGGCCATATCCCTTTCCGGATATACGACCCTGGCGCCCAACTGTTTGAGAACCTCTCCATGTATAAGGCTATTTGCTTTTGCAATAACATGCGGGACGTTCAGTTTTAAAACGGTCATTGTGGTAAGAATGCTGACATCCATTTGCTCACCGATACAGATAACGACGGTATCACAATTTTGCATTCCGACTTCTTCCAGGGATTCCTGATCCAGCGCTTCCACGACCATGGCGAAATCCGTAAAGCGGCGGGCTTCCTTCACTTTGGCTTCATCTTTGTCAATCGCGATGACTTCTTTTTCCGACTTGGCCAGGCATTCGACCAGTGCTGAACCAAATCGACCTAAACCGATGACCCCAAAAGAGGCAGACGAACCTTTCTTTTTCATAAGATTTCCTCCTATGTTTATCCAACGGTTATAGATTCTTCTGTATAGTGGGCGCTGGGGGCGGGGCGTTCTATCCAAATGGAGAGTAGTGTGAAAGCCCCAACCCTACCGGCAAACATAGTAAAGATTAGAATGAGCTTACTGCCGTCCGTCAGAGTTGGCGTAATTCCCGTGGACAGGCCCACAGTGCCGAATGCGGAGACTTCTTCAAACAGCAATTGCACAAAACTGCACTCGGGTTCCAATATGCACAACAGGAATGTCCCCACACAAACCAGTAGAAGCGAAAGCAGGGCAATCATCGATGCCTTGGAAAGTGTCTCCGACGGAATGCTGCGGCGAAAAGCGCCGATATGTTTCTTTGTAAACAGGCTCCGCACCTGTTGCATCAGGACGAAAAATGTACTGGTCTTGATACCGCCGCCGGTGGATCCGGGCGAAGCGCCGATAAACATCAGGATAATCAGCGTGAAGAGCCCGGCGTTTGTAAATTCCCCAATCGGATAGGTGGAAAATCCGGCTGTTCTTGCAGAGACGCTTTGGAAAAAGGCTCCCAACCACGAAATATCCTCGGTGGCCTTTAACAGCAAGGTTCCCACAACTAACAGAATCACGGTCGTTATGATGACAATCTTCGAGTGCAGAGCGAGTTTTCTGAAAGATCGCTTTTTCAGAATATCCAGGATGACAAGGAATCCCAAACCGCCGAAAATGATTAACCCGCTTGTGGTCAGATTTAACAAGACATTCGACTGATACGGGATCAGGTTTCTCAGGCCTCCCAGAATATCAAAACCAGAGTTGTTGAAAGCGGCTATGGAGTGAAAGGCGCTGATTCCCAATGCTCGTAAAGGCGGATAGTCCTGTACAAATACAATGAAGCTGAGTGCCATCCCCACCAATTCAAAACACAGGGTCATCAACAAAACGGATTTGACCAAACGGACCATTCCTTTAAATCCGTCAACGTTCAGGGCTTCCTTAACCAGGACACGTCCCCTCATGCTCACGCGCTTTCCCGCGGCCAGGATCAGCCCCACGCCGATTGATGTAACGCCCAAGCCGCCGATCTGTATGAGTGCCGCGACGATGGTTTGGCCAAAGGCCGTAAAATGGTCGGCAACGTCAATCGCTATCAGACCGGTGACGCATACCGCGCTGGTTGAGGTGAATAAAGCGTCAATAAAGCTCACATGTGCGTCGCTGCGGATGGATATCGGCAGTAAGAGCAAGCCCGTGCCAATCAAGATAACCAGGGCAAAACCCATGACGATTAACCTTCCGGGCGGCTGTTTTTTTAAAGAAAATATAAATTGTTTCACTTTCCTGTTCCCGGCATTGTTATACGGCAGACTGCCGGTAACTCCTCCATCCTTTCTTCTGCAATATCCTCTATATTTTCAGGACGAATGAGGGAAATCACCTTTACCTTTCCATTAAACATGGAACAGTAAATCCAACGCATCCGTCCATTTTTTGCAAAAAAATAAGGATAGACTTCTAAGTCTGAAGTCTATCCGCGTCTCAGGAAGACAGGATCATGAGACCATTACTGCGAATAAATAGAGACACGATGATTCTCTATGACAGACTCCACCGCTTATTCCAGCATAGAGTAGTATAGGTGTTGTATACGGATAAGTCAATAGTCTTTTTGCTTTTCGGCACCGAATGGATGGCGGGTATCTATAAAAGCAGACAGAGCATAAATAGATGTGCAATTCACCGTGATACGTGGTATACTATTCAAAGCCAATTATCTTGCGACGGAAGGCGGACTGGGTATGCGTTTACTGGTTCTCGATGGAAACAGCATCCTCAACCGGGCGTTTTACGGCGTCAAATTGCTTACAACCAAGGATGGACACTATACCAACGCATTGGTAGGATTTCTCAATATATTTTTAAAACTGCGGGATCAAACCGCGCCTGACCGTATAGCGGTTGCCTTCGATCGTAAGGCGCCGACTTTCCGTCATCAACGATACGCGGCGTATAAGGCAGGAAGAAAGGGAATGCCGGATGAACTCGCGGAACAACTCCCGGTCATCAAGGAACTGCTCGGTCTGATGGGATGCAGCGTCGTGGAACAGGACGGGTACGAGGCCGACGACATTTTGGGCACCTTGTCCGCCCAGTGCGAGCGGGAGGGCGCCCAGTGCCTTATCGCCACCGGGGATAGGGACAGCCTGCAGCTGGTCAGCGGCTCCACCTCGGTGCGGCTGGCCACCACCAAGTTCGGCCAGCCCCAGGTCACCCTGTACGACGTGGCCAAAATCCAGGAGGACTACGGCGTCACCCCCCGCCAGCTCATCGATATCAAGGCCATCCAGGGGGACAGCTCCGACTGCATCCCCGGGGTGGCGGGCATCGGCCCCAAGGGGGCGGGCGAGCTGATCCAGAAATACCATGACCCCGATCATATTTATTCAAATATCGATACGCTGGACATCAAAGAGGGGATGCGCCAGAAGCTGATCCGCGACAAGGACAGCGCTTACCTGAGCCGCTACCTGGGCACCATCCGGCGGGATGCGCCGGTCGACACGGAGTTGGCCGACTATATCCCCACCGAAGGCGACCGGGAGGGTGCGGCGCGCCTGCT
>USDZ01000149.1 GCA_900553525.1 uncultured Oscillospiraceae bacterium | reverse complement strand
CTCCATTGTTCCACTGATTATTTTTAATATCAGAAAGATTTGGGTCAAGCGTCCGCCGGATCCTATCCGATTCAATCCGGTCCGGTTTGGGGTGATTCTGGTAATCTGCCTATTCATCGGAACTTTTTTAACAGTGTCCTATCAAATGACAATGAAGAATCGATTTGAAATTTTTCTTGAGAAAGTGGCGACGGAACACAGCAAAGTATTGGTCGGCGATCAGTCCTGGGAGGATTTCCGGTCCTTTATCCTTGAAAACGGGGCGGACAATGTAGAGGAAAGCCTGGATGCCACGCCGGCTTCTGAACCGGTTAAAGGACTGCGTGAGGTACGTTTTCAGATCAGCAAGGAATACACGCCGAAATACTGGAACGGAGAGGAAGGTTTTGCCACAGTTGAAAACGTGGAAGATAACAATCCTCGATATCTGATGTATAAGCTGGTTTATGAAAACGAGACGCGTTTTTATGCATTCCGTCTTCGCCGGACAGAAGAGAAGTGGCGCATTGAGTGGTTCGGTGAGGCCAATGAAATTCAGCAAAAGAAGATCAGCATGCCTTCTGAAGTCAACGGCAAATGGTTCACGGTGAAATCCTCCAGTAAAACGGATTGAGTAAATCCGTCGATGAAAGGAACTGATGGAATGCTGGATATCCAGACAGCAGGTGATCACCTTTAGCTATCAGCTTGCTTCTTAATCTGTGGCTTATTCCTTTATTATGAAAAGATGAACCGGGACGATTTGATCCAATCGTCCCGGTTTTTAAATTTTAAAAAGATTTGGCTTTGTTTTCTACGGCGGGTCGCTATATAAGAATCTTATTATTTACCGGGAATATCATGACTTCCTGCCCGATTATCAATGTGTTCCATGTTCAAAAGATCACAGAATTACGAAAAATATCTAGAATTTGTCTCCGCGTCCACCCGAATTTTTTACCCGTCTTCCTTGTATAGGGGCTGAGTTTTTGGTATACTAAACGCATGAAGTGTGACGCCGGTTTCGGCGGGGAAAGACGGCCCGTTGCCGCGAAAGGAAAGGATAGCACAGCATGACGGAATTCAAGCCGGGTATTTGGAAAAAGATGGTGGATGTACGGGACTTTATCGTCTGCAATGTGACCCCATACGATGGGGACGAGAGTTTCCTCGCCCCTCCGACAGAGCGGACCAAGGCGCTATGGGACGAGGTCGCGGCTTTGATGAAAGAAGAACGGAACCGCGGCGGGGTTTACGACATCGATACCCACACCATATCGGGAATCGATGCGTATGAGCCCGGATATATCGATAAGGACAAGGAGCAGATCGTCGGTTTGCAGACCGCCGCGCCTCTGACGCGGGCAATTATGCCCTTCGGAGGGATCCGGATGGTCCGGAATTCCCTGGAGGCTTATGGCCGTAAAATGGATCCGGAAATGGAAAAGGTCTTTCAATACCGCAAAACCCATAACGACGGCGTGTTCGATGTTTATACGCCTCAGATGCGGGCTGCCCGCAAATCGGGGGTTATCACCGGGCTTCCAGACGCTTATGGTCGCGGACGGATCATTGGGGACTACCGCCGCGTTGCCCTGTACGGTGTGGATATGCTTATCCGGGAAAAACAGCAGTCTAAAGATGCGGCGGATTATCCGGTTATGGATTCCCGGGAAATCCGGCTTCGGGAGGAACTGGCCGAGCAGATCCGAGCACTGGAAGCCCTGAAGCGGATGGCGGAGAGTTATGGATTCGATATTTCCAGGCCGGCCGAAGATACAAAAGAAGCGATTCAGTGGCTCTATTTCGGCTATCTCGCTGCCATTAAAGAACAAAACGGAGCCGCTATGTCCATCGGACGGATTTCAACCTTCCTCGATATCTATGCGGAGCGGGATCTCGCCGACGAGCGGTATACGGAGGAGGAAATCCAGGAATTCGTCGATCACTTCGTCATGAAACTGCGTCTCGTGCGTTTCCTGCGCACTCCGTCGTATGACGAACTGTTTTCCGGTGATCCCACCTGGGTGACCGAATCCATCGGAGGATTATCCACCGATGGACGGCATTTGGTTACTAAGATGTCTTTTCGCTTTCTCCATACCCTGACCAATTTAGGCCCGGCCCCCGAGCCCAATATGACGGTGCTGTGGAGTCCTCGTCTGCCCGCTGGATTTAAGAAATACTGTGCCAAGATGTCCATCGAGACCTGTTCCATCCAGTATGAAAGCGACGAACTGATGCGGAAAAAGTTTGGAGACGACTATGGCATCGCCTGCTGTGTCTCAGCCATGCGGATCGGCAAACAGATGCAGTTTTTCGGCGCCAGGGCCAATTTGGCCAAGGCTTTGCTCTATGCCATAAATGGCGGCCGGGATGAAAAGACCGGAGTACAGGTCGGGCCTGAACTGCTGGCCTGCCGGGGTAAATACCTGGATTACGACGATGTGATGAAGAAGTTTGACGCGATTCTGGACTGGCTGGCCAGCCTTTACGTCAATACCCTCAACGTCATCCACTACATGCATGATAAATATTGCTATGAAAAGATCCAGATGGCTCTGCATGACAACGAGGTTCTGCGCACCATGGCCTGTGGTGTGGCTGGACTATCGGTGGTGGCCGATTCTTTGTCCGCCATTCGATATGCAAAAGTGCGACCCCTCCGGGATGAGACCGGTTTAGCGGTGGACTTCGAGGTGGAAGGGGATTACCCGAAATTCGGCAATAACGACCCCCGGGTGGACGATCTGGCTGTGGACGTGGTTAAGCTCTTTATGAATAAACTCAAAAAATGCCCCACTTATCGCGAGAGCATCCACACCATGTCCATTCTCACCATTACCTCCAATGTGGTCTATGGCAAAAAGACCGGATCGACTCCGGACGGCCGGAAGGCGGGGGAACCCTTTGCGCCCGGTGCCAACCCGATGCATGGCCGGGACAGTCACGGCTGTGTGGCTTCCATGATGTCGGTGGCGAAACTCCCTTACGATTATGCGGAGGACGGTATCAGCTACACCTTCTCCATCGTTCCGTCCGCTCTGGGACATGACCGAGAAGAACAGGCCGAAAATCTGGTTGGTTTGATGGACGGCTATTTTGAGGAGGGCGGCCACCATATCAACGTCAACGTCCTCAACCGAGAGGTCCTTCTCGACGCCATGGACCATCCCGAACTTTACCCACAGCTGACCATCCGGGTGTCGGGTTATGCCGTCAACTTTATCAAGTTGACACGGGAGCAGCAACTCGACGTTATCCACCGCACCTTCCATACCCGTTTTTAAGAATTCGGCTGACATGGGGAAAGGGGCGGCGGTATGGAAAATGTGGTGGGCCGGGTTCATTCGGTGGAGAGCTTCGGGACCTTGGATGGCCCGGGTATCCGGTACGTTCTGTTTTTGCAGGGATTTCCCATGCGCTGTGCTTTTTGCCATAATCCTGATTCCTGGAACATGCAGGGGGGAGAAAAAGTCGGGTCAAAAGATGTGGTGGCGGACATCCTGCGCTACCGCAACTTTATCCAGAAGGGCGGGGTGACGCTCTCGGGAGGGGAACCGCTCATGCAGCCGGAGTTCTCCGCCTCTATTCTGGAAGGATGCCATGAAAACGGGCTGCACACCGCTGTGGATACCGCGGGGTCGGTGTCTCTCATTCACTGCCGGAAGGCGGTGGACCAGGCGGATCTGCTTTTGCTGGATATCAAGGCGGCGAAAGACGAGCTGTTCCGCAAAATTACCGGCCGGGGAATGGATAATACCCTGGAATTACTCAACCACTGTGAAAACGTCCAAAAACCGGTATGGATCCGGCATGTACTGGTGCCGGGATTGACCGACGGAAAGGACGATCTCTGTGCCCTGGGAGTCTTGTTGTCCCGTTATGCTTGTGTTGAGCGGGTGGAAGTTCTTCCTTTTCACAAGATGGGAGAGTACAAGTGGGAAGCACTGGGTGTCCCTTATACGCTGAAAGATACCCCGGCTGCCGACGAAGAAGATGTCGAGCGGGCTCGCTGGCTTTTGAAAGCATACGGACTTAAAGTAAAATAGAGTAAAATAGAGAAACAGCGCTACGATTTGCGGCGCTGTTTCTCTTAGTGTGTGGAAAAGGCCAGCCGAGCGGCTGGTCTTTTTGTATGACTAGCGCGTATCGATTCTTCGACACTGGTGGTAGAGCCAGCCGTCCGCAGAGGGCATTCTATACCCTTTAGGACGGTGCCGCATAGCCGGGCAAAGTGAAATGTTAAAACTAGGGGTAAACAAAGGAACCTGGAGTAAAAGGAAACCCAATTGTCTCCTTTCAGTGTAGGATTGTCAAACATCTTGTACAGTCAGGGAAGCAAAGAAAGCAGCGAGTTT
>USDZ01000148.1 GCA_900553525.1 uncultured Oscillospiraceae bacterium | reverse complement strand
GACCAACATGGATATGTCGCCGTATTTCTGTGCTTCGGCGATTAGGCGTTTAATAGACTCCCGGGAGGAGAGATCCATCTCCATGGCTGTAACGTCAAACCCGGCCGCCTGCATGGTGGCGGCGACGTTTTCCGCGTTACGGAAGCTTTTATCGCCAATCACAATTTTCATTCCCGCTCCCAACCGGCGAGCGATCGCCATACCGATCTGGCCTGCTCCTGTTAACAACATCACGTCTTTCACACGAAAGTCTCCTTTTCTTTATAGTAGGGAAATCGAAAAAACGTATTTATATGGAATATACAAACTGCCTGCCGGGTCAAGGTTTCATCTGCTCTTCCCAAAAATGAACCGCCTGATCCAGCCAGCCTTCCGCCACGGTGCCGGCGCCTAAGCCAAAGCCGTGAGGCAGACCGGGATAATGGTGAAATTCGGTAGGGATACCCAAGTTACTCATAGCCTGGAGGCGCTGTTCCATGGTGCGCCAGTTTGCGATACCGTCCCGCTCCCCCACACAGGCAAAGGTAGGCGGGTCGTTCTCCGTGTAATCGCTGTGGCCGGTATACTGCATGATGACAGCTCCGGGCTGGGGCAGATCATCCCCGCCGAATGCTGCCGGTCCGTAAGAACCAAGCCAGGCCGCCATCCGTGCCCCGGCGGAACCGCCCCAAAGGGAGTAACAGTCGGTGTACACTTCCAATTCAGCCGCGTGCTCAAAGATAAAGCTGATGGCTCTTGCAAGATCTTCGCAAGCGGTCTGGGCACCGGGACGATAGATGAGGGCAAAAGCGTTGTAGCCTTGTTTGGAAAGCTCCAGGGCATGAGGGAAGCTGTCCTGCATAGCTCCTACATAGGCGAAGCCACCACCTGCATTGCACACGGCAAATCTCTCGCCGGGATTCCCTTTGAAGAAAAACAGGCCGGTATCTTCTTTCTTCGGGTCGGCCGCTTTCTCCTCGTCGGTGTAGATGTCGTAAAATACGGTTTGCCCGGCATTGGCTCTCTGCCACAAGGTATTGACAATCTCCACCGTTTCGT
Source organism: uncultured Oscillospiraceae bacterium (assembly GCA_900553525.1). Classification (GTDB taxonomy): domain Bacteria; phylum Bacillota; class Clostridia; order Oscillospirales; family Acutalibacteraceae; genus UMGS1623. The sequence goes on along the minus strand of USDZ01000148.1, from coordinate 3,393 downwards.
TGGGGTCGATGTTGTTGTACCAGGTAAGGCGAAGCTCTCCCAGCGTGTCTCCGCTCCAGTACCCGTCCTCTACCGGAAATAGCAATCGGCCATATTCTCCAAATGCAGGAGCACTTATCACTTCCGCAATTTCTGTGTTTACAGTGAAGGGTTCATGCATTTCTTCCTCTGTTGGTGTAGAATTCTCTCGTTCTGTTTCCTGCTGACTGTTCGGCGCGGGAGGCCATTCCCTGGTGGTTTCCGTCTGACTGCCGCATCCAGCCAAACACAACAGGAAACAGGCCGTCAGAGCGAAAGCCATCCCTTTATTCATGGATGCTCACCAACCTTTCTTTTCCTGTTGTGTTTATTATAAAAAAATCGAGACCTCTTAGGAAGTCTCGATTCGTTATGCAGTATTTACCCAAAGGTTAATAGCGACGGAGGTGTTTACTCTCTGGTTATCTTCTCCACCGCCTGTAAGAATCGCTTAACGACAGGAGAAGGTTGGGGAGAATGGAGCAAACCGTAGGGAATCGTATAGTTCCAGTCCACCGGAAGAATCTTTAAGAGTGGATGGACGTATTGCCATTTTTCCACCGCCATCAGCACGCAATTGTTATTTTCGCACTGATTAAAAGCGTTCACGTCGTAAAAGTCGAAATCCACGATATGGATTTCGGGATGGTTTTTCCACAAATCGTCTCGCAAAAGATCCACATAGTGGCTCCAGTTCCGGCGCATCAGCATCAGGTTTTCGCCATATAAATCCCGTATGGTTAGCCGATCCTTTCCTGCCAGACGGTTATGGATGGACACGGCACAGCAGATGGATTCCCTGGAGAGCTCCAGCCCAGCACACTGGCGCAGGTTCAGCATCGTTTCATCAAAAATTCCCGCCACCACGTCGATGTTCTGTCCCAGGTTCGCCAGGATCTCTCTGGCATTCTCCGGTGTATTGTCAAAAGGGATGAGCTGAAATCTTATATTGGGACAGTCCTCCTGCAGCTTTGGCCACAAGTCCACCAACACCTGGGCCGGGGTCATGGGAGAGGTGCCGATGCGGATGACATCGGCACTCTTTTGATTGGCATTTTTGGCCCGCGTCACCGAGTCCTTGCAGTATTGGATGATATATTTGGTGTCCTGCACCAGTGATTTTCCGGCTTCAGTGAGCTGCAATCCCCGATGGGTGCGCACGAAAAGCTGCAAGTCCAGGCTTTCTTCCAGCAGATTCATCTGCTTGATGACTGCCGGAGGGGAGATATACAGCTTTTCGGCGGCCTTATTAAAACTTCCGGACTCGGCAACGCACAGGAAGGTTTCCAATTGAGGATTATACATAAAGCTCACACCTCTTTCCCTTTTTACGTGTAGACGTGTAGAAGGGGTGGACTTCACGTCCGTGCAAATCACTTGGCTTTTCTGCATCCTTTGGGAGCCTCCGGGAACGACCGCAGCGCAGAACATCGTCCATCCGTCCATCTTCACAAAGTTTCCAAATCCAGCGTTCCGGGCAACTCCATTTAGCAGAATTCTCTCGGACGGATATCTTTTCTGGTGCTTTGAATATCGATTCTCTTTTCACTCCCATTTATAATCTCACGATCGATTTGCTTCCTTCTGTCTCTGTATTCCTATCCCGGATAAACAGGCACCAAATTTCTTTTGCCATGCCAAACCATTCCCGGTTGTCCTTTTGTAACTCCATGAATTTCCATTCATTCAACCGGATTGCCTCTTTCGTAAAATTCAGGATATAAAAATCGTCTCTGATAAAATCAGGGACGATTTTTATCCGTATGGACAAGATATCTTAATCAGCGGACAAAACGGCATCTGATGTTGGCATGCGATATTTGTCATTTGGTCCGCCCCGCTTTCCTATCCGATAACGGTATTATAGCAAATCCATGCGATACTGTCAAAAAGATAAGAAACGACAATTGACTGGAAAAATTGTCGTTTCTTATTGTCAAGCGGCTACAAACAAGTTATTCCCGCTATTTTGGCGGCTTTCATTTTGCTCCTGATAAATAGAACCGGGCGCCGAATTTCGCTCTCCATTTCTTTTTTATATGAGATTGGGGAATATACAACATTTCCCCCTGATACATATCAAGGCAATTCTTTCAGTAAAGGATATCCGGGCTCCATGCAGAAGGCGTAAGCGTGACTTTTTGCGAAAAAGGAGGAATGACGGAGCGGTATGAGAAAAGCCCAGCCAATGGCTGGGCTTTTGAATGGAGCGTATCCATTCCGACGTGGCTGCGGAACTAGGATTCGAACCCAGACAAACAGAGTCAGAGACTGTCGTGCTACCATTACACAATTCCGCAAACTTTAGAAAGCGTTTACCATTATACCGGATTTTCGCGATTTGTCAAGGGGACGACGATCAAATTTTTCCCATCTCTGAGAATTTTATACGCCACTGGCCCCTGTTGAAAAATCACCGCCGGGAGGCGATTGCCTCCCGGCGGCCATTCCAACTCAATTTGTGAGAAACCGGAACTTACTTCAGGCTGTTCTCATACTGCTGGATCATCTTTTTGACCATCTGGCCGCCGATCGAACCGGCCTGCTTGGAGGTCAGGTCGCCGTTGTAGCCCTGCTTCAGGGTCACGCCGACTTCGTTGGCAGCTTCCATCTTAAAACGGTTGAGACCTTCGCGAGCTTCGGGAACCATCGTTTTGTTGCTAGACATACTTCAATACACTCCTCAATTTTTCAGCGGCGGTTACGCCGCAGGTTAATGCTTGCGTTTGCATTCATTATTCTGATTCCGAGGAGCGATTTCATGCGTGTAAATTTGTGTCAATAAAGCGAGTTTTTTCCGTGTCATATCAAATGTCTTCGTCTTTTGGAAGAAAATCCCGCTGTGCACCGGCCGACCGGGACTGAAATGGACGGATCGGTCGTGGTTTTTTCGTAATCGCGGGTTCCATTCTGGAACCATATTTAGCCTTACGAGAGAAATTGCCGGAGGCGGGAACCGCTTCTGTCCGGGCGGGCCGTCTCTCTTTTTCCTTAGAAGAGTCAACCGCGGGGGCACCGGAAGGGTGCTCTTTTGGATGTTGTCTTTTCCGGCGTTTTGCAGGCGGTACAGTGGGTGCCGTAGGCACATCGGCGGATATTTTCGGGCCTTCCGTCTTTTTTGAGGGGCCGAACTGGCTCTTGTCCCCCTCTTTTGATTTTGGCGGATGACCGCCATTTTTATGCGGACGGGACCGGATTGCCAGCGGTTCTGTTTTTGCCGTTTGCGGGCGGGAATTTTGCCGAGGCTGCCGTTCCGGCTTGGGGGGGATTTCCAGTACCTGCATGGGATAGGGATGTTCCTCCACAACCGGGATCCGTTTGCGGATGAGTTTTTCGATATCGCCAAGATAGGCTTTTTCTTCAATATTACAGAAG
>USDZ01000147.1 GCA_900553525.1 uncultured Oscillospiraceae bacterium | reverse complement strand
GTAGCTGTAGTAAGGGGCCTCCTCGGTTAGGGCAGCGGTACCAAAGGACAAGCATCCGCTGAGCAGGAGGGCAGCACCCAGACACAGGCACCGCTTGTGTTTCAATATCGCCATAGGCGGATCCGCTCCCTTCTCTTTGGGTTTGTAGGACTCCTCATTTGAGTCCGGAGGTACTCATGGTTTCGATCACCCGGCTCTGGGAAGATATGAACAGAACGATGGGCGGAATCATCAGCAGCAGGGCCGCCGCGGCTGTAACACCGGTGCGCACCACGCCTCCCGCCGAGATCGAGGCCATGACAGCCGGCAGGGTTTTGAGAGATTCGTTGTAAATAAACCCGCCGCCGTTGCTGTTCCAAAGGCTCTGGAAGGAAAAAATCATCAGCGTCAGCCAGGCCGGCTTGACGTTCGGCATGACAATTGTCCAAAAAATACGGAACTCCTTTGCGCCGTCAATCCGTGCCGCCTCCAGCATCTCGTCCGGAATCCGCTGCATGAAATTCATCATCAAATAGAGTCCCAAAGAGCTTTGCAGCGCGATCAAGATGACCGACCAGTAGGTATCGATCAGACGGGTGGCGCCAAGCACGACATACTGAGGGATATACGTGACAGAGGCTGTAAAGAGCAGGGAAAGGACGATGATCCGGCTCAGCCATTGGCGCCCGTAAAACCGATGCTTGGCCAAGGGGTAGGCCGCCATGCTGGCCAGCACGATGTGCCCGGCTGTGCCCACCAAGGTGATGAACAGGCTGTTGAACAGATAGCGGGAAAGCGGAACCCAGAAATCCGCCATGATATAATTGAGCCATACAAGGTTGCTCAAGGTCGGGCGGCGGACAAAAAGGCGTGGAGGAAAAACGAGAATTTCGCTCATGGGTTTAAAGGCGGTGATGACCGCGTAGACAATCGGCAGCATGAAGAACAGCCCGAACAGCAGCAGGATGAAAAAAACCAAGATATTGCCGCCGATCGAACGGCTGGCGCGTATTTTCATATCGGCAGGTTCCTCCTCCCTTTTTAATCCGGACTGAAGCGTCGCAAGGCGCTGGAGATGACAAAATTTGTTAAAAACATCAGCGCGAACAGAAATACCGCAATGGTACAGGCGTATCCCATCTCAAAACGGGTGGTGCCGATGTCCATGATATAGGTGACGATCGTATCGGCACTGTACTGCGAGGTGGGGAACCCGACAAGGGTGGTGATAACCGTACTCACCCCGAAGGATGCCCCGATCTGCATGACCGCGCTGAACAGAAGCTGGGAGGACATGGAGGGGATGGTGATGTACCACAGTTCCTGCCAGCGGTTGCGCACACCGTCGATAGCGCCCGCCTCAAAGAGACTGTTATCCATACTCTGGAAGCCCGCGATGAAAGCGAGGAAGCCGGTGCCGAGGCTCAACCAGAGCTGCACCACAATGAGGGAGCCCATAATCCAATTTTGATCCACCAGCCAGCCGATCGGTTCCTGGATAATGTTCATCTGGAGCAGCAGGCCGTTGATGACGCCATAGGAATCGCCGGAGAGGAGAAAGGCCCAGACAAAATAGATGTTTCCGGCCAGAACCGGCATATAGAACACCGTGGTTAAAAAGGTGCGCAGCACCCGGCCGGTCTCATTGATGAGCCAAGCGAAAAGAAATGAGAGAATATAGCTGATGGGGCCGGTCAAGAAGGCAAAGACCAGGGTGTTACCCAGCACCTTATAAAAGATCGGATCTCCCAAAAGCATCCGCTGGTAGTTCTGCCACCCGACAAAACGGGGCGGTTCCAGCATATTGAAATTGGTGAAACTCAGCCCGATGGCGGAGATCATAGGGATAACCGTCAACAGAAAAAACAGCAGCATAAAGGGGGCAAGGAGCAGATAGCTTTCGCGGCTGCGCTTGATCTGTTGGAGAACGGACGGCCGTCCGCTATCCCGTCGGGGCCTGGATTTGGTTCTCATACGCGGCTGTCCTCCCTCCTATCCGTTGTCGAGACCCAGTTCTCGCCGCTTGCGGGCGATCTCTTCGTTGATGTTCCGATTTTCCTTTTCAAAGGTTTCCCGTGGGTTCTTTTTATCGTACAAAACCGCGCGGAAAGCGTTATCGATGCTGCGGGAAACATAATAACTTCCCGGGATTTCGGGCAGTTCGACGACGTTCTCCCGCTGAAGGGTGAGCGCTTCCAATTCTTCGGAGGACCAGGGCTGCGATGAGAAGGCGGCGAGATTGGCCGTCGCATACCGTCCGCCGGGACCCAGTTGATTTTCCACCGCAGTGCAAAAGTCGGTCTGGGTTTTGTCACTGGTCCACCAGTCGACAAACTTGTAGCAGCTGTCGGGAGAATCTGTCTTTTTGAAAATGACGGCGGCGCTGCCCGCCCCGGCTTCACTCGTGTCAATCGTGCCGTCCTCCCGAACCGTTCCCGGGACGGGGGCCATTCCCCAAAGGCCCCGGATTTCCTGGGCCGCCACGCTCAGGGTGTTAAACATCTCGTAGGAGGCAATCCCGATGGGCATCTCGCCGGTCGAAAACCGAGTATAAAAGTCGTATACCAGGTCAAAGCCGTATTTGGTGTAAAAATCGCTCCAAGTTTTGAAGGCAGACATGGAGGCCTCGCTGTCAAGTGCTGTGGCAGAATGATCCTCGTTGTAGAAAGTGCCGCCGTTTTGCAACAGGAGGGTGGCAAATAAGTCTTTGGCGCCAAGGCCGTTGTCCACCGCCGTAGCCGCTGAGATCACCGCATAAGGCAAGCCGATTGTCATGTGGCTGCGCTGGAGCTTGGGGACCGTCTCCATAATATCGGTCCATGTCTGCGGCACGGCGATCCCCATCTCGGCGAGGATATCCTTGCGGTAAAACATCATGAAAAACGTCTGTGTGCAAGGGATGCCATAGGTTTGACCATTGTATTGATAGGGTACGAGGGCGGTATCGGCAAACCGCTTTTTCATATTCTCGAAACCCTCATAGGAATCAAAAGGAAGAAGCGCGTTTCGACAAGCGAGATTGACGGGCTGGCCTCTGGCCATGCCAATAGCGACATCCGGTCCCCGACCGGCGAGGGTCGCCTCGATGAACCCGGTCTGCACCACGCTGAGGGTTACGTCAATGCCGGTTTGAGGGGTGAACTGATCCACCACCAGATTTTTGATGACTTGGATTTGGTCCCGGCCAATATTGGCCCAGACCGTAATTCCTTCCTCCGAGCCGGAGTCCCCTACCGTGTTATAATCCTCCAGGAAGGAGGCAAAAAAGGTTTTGAAAAAGTGGCTCACCTGCTGCCAGAAGGACGCGCGGGGAGAGGGCAGTTCCGCCTCTGCCGAATGAACGATCAGGTAATCCATTTCCAGAGGCTGGCTGGTGCGGTCGTACAGCCAGGAGGAGAGGGTGCTGATCCCTTCCCGATAGCTTGAAAGGCGCTTTTGGATAGAACGCGGGTCCTGAATCAAGCTCTCGAGCCGCCTGGCCATGCTCAGGATATCTTCGCTTTGGCTCTTCTCCTCGCCGCCCAGAGATTCAAAAAGCGCGGCGGCAGCATACAAAGCGTCCGCCTGTTCGCGGAAGGCGTCCAGCAAACCCGGGATTTCTTTGTCCAGTTCATAGTCTCGATAGGAATCGGGAGTGGTGCCGGTAATCATCACGATCTGCGTGTACAGGCGGTTGAGTTCATAAATGGAGTCGTCGACCATCCGCATTACCTCGACATAAGGGCCGAGGCTCACTTCCATGAGCAATTCGTTTTCTCCCGCGGTCAGATACACGGGGCAGGGATCGCCGTTTTCGTCTACGACGGTTTTCAGGTCCCAATCCACCCCATAGGGAAACGAAACGTTTTCGTAGGCCCTACTCGGGATAGAACCGTTGACATAGACGTTGCGGAAGGTGGTCACGCCGATGGCCTCAGCCTGGCGGAATTTGAAAGTTATGTAATATAACCCGTCTGAGGGGATGTCGTCGATACGATAGGATATCCACATCCCCGGCTCGCTCCAGTTCCCCTTTCCGATGGTGTTGCGCCGAATCCGGACCGCATCATAGGGGATGGTGGCGGGACTGGTGCGGTCATAAGTTGGATACAGCACCACGTCGGATTTTTCCAGCGTCTCTTCGGCCTGATAAATCTTTAAAAAGCCATCGACACTCTGGTAGCCTTCCTGTTGATAGAAGGCGGCCTTGTCCGCATTGGATGGAACCGTGGTTCCTGGGGAGAGGGAGAGGGATCGGACATACAAGCTTTCACTCTCACAAGTCAGCCGCAGGGTATGGCTGCCCTCCGAAAGATAAAGGCAGAGATTGCGGCCCGACAAGCCGGCGGTGTCGAGCAGAGGCCGATCCTGCCAGCGCTCTACCTCCACCTGTTCGGGGATGAGGTCATCCCCTTTGGCATTCTGCTCAATGGGTCCAGCATCGCGATAGACCCGGCTGAGTTCATAATGGGATGCCTCGGTATAGGGC
>USDZ01000146.1 GCA_900553525.1 uncultured Oscillospiraceae bacterium | reverse complement strand
GATTAACCCTGACCATCTTGGGCATCGTGATGTAATAAGGACCGCCGCCCATGGCCACGGCCACGTCGAGACCGCCGGCACCGAAGGCCAGCATCCCGATCCCGCCGCCCGTCGGAGTATGGCTATCCGACCCGATCAGGGTTTTCCCTGGAATACCGAACCGCTCCAGATGGACTTGATGGCAGATACCGTTTCCCGGGCGGGAAAAATACAGGCCGTGCTTTTTACAGACGCTCTGAATATAACGGTGGTCGTCGGCGTTTTCAAAGCCGGTCTGTAAGGTGTTGTGATCTATATACGCGACCGACCGCTCGGTTTTCACCCGGGGTACACCCATGGCCTCGAACTCCAGATACGCCATCGTACCGGTCGCGTCCTGGGTGAGTGTTTGATCGATTTTCAGCCCAATTTCACAGCCCGGCGCCATCTCGCCGTCCACCAGATGAGACTGAATGAGCTTTTGCGCGAGTGTATAGCCCATACGGTATTCCTCCCCATGTGTTTGTATGCCTTTTATTATGACGGATTGTTCAAGATTTGTCAATCAGGAAACTTTATACAAAGATTCGTCGAATCCCGGCGCAAGCCTTGATTCTTTTGGGTTTTTAGGATATACTACATATCTGAACAATACGGATGGAGGTGACCGGTTTGCGGCTGAATATGCGCATGGGCTTTGCATTCTTTGCCGCAGCCATTTTCTGCCTTGGCGGCTGTTCCACCATCCCCCATTCCCCGGATCCGGAATCGTCTGAAATCAGCGATTCTCCCGTATCGACGAAGCAGACATTGCCGTCGTTTGCGCTGAGTTTCAGCAGGGAGGACTCCCTTCATCCATATAAGGCCAGCAGCCGTTCCAATCTTGACATCGCCCCTCTGCTCTACGAAGGACTGACGGCTGTAAATGCCGACTACACCGTGCAACTCGACCTCGCGTCCTCTATTGACGAAACCGATCCTCTTCATCCGGTGGCTGTTATAAGGTCCGATGCGCGCTTTTCGGATGGTTCGACGGTGACGGCAGAAGATGTCGCCGTTTCATTCGCCACTGCCAAGGAGACAGAGGCTTATGCTCCTTTATTGACCAATATCGCTTCTGCAACCGCCCAGGGCACCGACCGGGTGGCTTTCACCCTCTCCTCTCCCGATCCACAGTGGCGCGCCTGTCTTTCTTTTCCAGTCATCAAGCAGGGGGACGAAGAGCCTCCTCTCGGTTCTGGCGCGTATATTTATAACGCCGGGGATGAAACTCTGACGCTGAAGGACGGACGGAGCGGGAGCATCGGCACCATCCATCTGCGGGACTTTCCGGACACCGACGCCATGCTACACGGTCTGGAAAACGGCTCCCTGACTTTTTTCTACAGCGAGCTCTCAAACGGTGAAATTCCCCGCACGTCCAGTGCCACAGCGGATATTCCGCTGCCCGATCTTCTGTTTTTGGGTGTCAATTCCAAACGTGAGGCTCTGAGAAAAACGGAGGTGCGTGCCGCGATCTCGGCCGCCGTCAGTCGGGAGGAACTGGTCTCCCAGGCTCTGTCGGGCTGGGGAACTCCGGCGCTCTCCCCGTTTCCCACTCAATGGGCACAAGCAGCGGACATACGTGTGTTGGATACCACGGAAAATATCGCCGAAGCAGTTGCACAATTGGATCAGGCGGGTTATAATACTACCGATAACAGTGGGGCCCTGTCCCTTGAACTGTTGGTCACCCAGGACAATTCGTTTCGAAAAAATACAGCGGATCTTATTGTGCAGCAGTTAGCCCGCGCCGGCATCACCGTAACCGTAACCGAATTGTCTTTTACTGAGTATGAAAACCGCCTAAAAAAAGGACAGTTCGATCTGTATTTGGGGGAAGTCCGGCTGAGTGCGGATATGCATTTGCGCTCTTTCCTCACGCCCGGCGGGGCGGCTGCCTATGGCCTGGCGGCGGATTCTCCGTCAAGTACCGCCTACGCCGCATATCTCGCGGGAGACGGAACTTTAAGCGGGTTTTGTGAGACATTCGCTGCGGATCTGCCGTATATCCCTCTTTGCTGGCGCCAAGGTATAGCGGTTTTTCATCGCAGCCTCTCGGGGCTCTCCCCGAATGCCTATGATGTGTACCATCAATTTGAAAACTGGGTTTTTGCTTAACTCGCAGATTCCTCGCCAATACTGAAGAGAAAGGCGTGTGTCAATGTGATTCGAATTGAAAATCATCTGGGGACCATCGAAATATCGCAGGAATATTTTGCCTATCTTGTGGGCAACGCCGCGTCCTCCTGCTATGGTGTGGCAGGCATGGTCAAGAGCGGCACCAAACAGGGCTTGCGTTCGGTTTTTTATAAACGTCCCTTTGCGGACGAGGGGATTCGGGTGCGCAGTGAAAACGATAAGCTGATTGTGGACCTTCATATCTCTGTGATATATGGGATGAACATATCCGCCATTGCCAAAAGTATCGTCAACAAGGTACGGTACACCGTGGAAGAGGCCACGGGGCTGGATGTGAAAAAAGTCAATGTGTATGTGGACGGCATGAAAACCGAATAATCGGGGTGAACCGCTTCGGCGTTCACGCCGGGCGCGCACCTGTTAAGGGAGTGCTGAAATTGATACAAGGTAAGGTATTGCGGGACGCGATGATCTCCGCATCCAATTGTCTGAGCCAGAAAAAGCAGTCGGTCGATGAATTGAATATTTTCCCGGTTCCCGATGGGGACACGGGTACCAATATGTCCATGACCCTGTCCGCCGCCGCCAGAGAACTGGCCCGCTTGCAGGATCCCACCGTCAGCGAAACGGCGGACACCGCTTCTGCCGCTCTGCTTAGGGGCGCCCGAGGTAACTCCGGGGTCATTCTGTCTTTGCTGTTCCGCGGCTTTTCCAAAGGCCTCAAAGGCAAAACCGAGGCGGATGGCGCGGATCTGGCTGCGGCGCTCGGTATGGGAGTGGAGGCGGCTTACAAAGCCGTCATGAAACCTACGGAGGGCACCATTCTCACCGTTGCCCGGGAAGCGGCGGAAAAGGCGATCGTCTCCTCGTCCAAGGACTCGTCGGTGGAAGCCGTATGGGCTGTCATCTGCGATGAAGCGGAGGCTTCTCTTGCCCGAACCCCCGATCTGTTGCCGGTTCTGAAGAAGGCCGGCGTGGTGGATGCCGGCGGACAGGGACTATGCATCATTTTACGCGCTATGCAGGATGTATTCAACGGCGGCGCTATTGTCGAGGGAGAGGCCACCTCTCAAGCGTCCACAGCGGGTAGTAAAAGTGTTAGTGCCGCAGGCTCCTTTGAAGCGGACATTACCTTTACATACTGCACCGAGTTCATCGTTGCACGTGATAAAGGGAACAACCGCGATCCGCTCCGTCTGCGCGCTTATCTCGAATCCATCGGCGATTGCGTGGTCGTGGTGGATGACGAGGACATCATCAAGGTCCATGTTCACACCAACGACCCTGGCAAAGCGCTGTCAGAAGGGGTCAAATACGGGCAGTTTGAAACCGTCAAGGTGGAAAACATGCGGATTCAGCACGCCAACGCCGGTTGGGTGGATGCCGAAAACGCCAACGATCCCCAACCCCTCGAACGGGCGGAGCCTGAAGAAGAATATGGATTCGTTGCTGTAGCCGCAGGCGAAGGACTCCGTACTCTGTTTGCCGATCTCGGATGCAGTCAGGTCGTATCGGGCGGCCAGACCATGAATCCTTCCACCGATGACATTCTCAATGCCATACAGGCCACTCCTGCCAAGGTGGTCTATGTTCTCCCAAACAATAAAAACATCATTCTGGCGGCGGAGCAAGCTGTCCCCCTTGCCGACCGCAAGGTGTATGTGCTGCAAACCCGCACCATTCCCCAAGGGGTTGCCGCACTGCTCAGTTTTGACGGCGACGCGGATGTCGAACAGAATCTGACCACCATGATGAAAGCGGCTGACAACGTTTCCACCGGTTCCATCACCTTTGCCGCTCGGGACAGTGATTTTGACAACCATTCGATTAAAGAAGGAGAAATCCTTGCCCTCGAAAACGGCAAGCTGATGTTTACAGATACCGATATCCGCCATGCGGCCGTCAAACTAACGAAAGGTATGATCAATTCCCGCCGCATTTCGGGCCGGGAGGTCGCGTTCATCACCATCATGTACGGGGAAGGGATGACGGAGGAAGACGCCGAGGCTGTCCGGGACGCCGTCACGGCTAAGGCAGGCGACAATGTGGACATCACGCTGGTCAATGGCGGCCAGCCGGTGTACTACTATTTTATCTCTATCGAATAACATGCAAAAAGATCCGAAACCGCAGGGGGCGAGCCCATGCGTGCGCCGTCCGGCGCCGCGGGCCCGCCCCGTTTGTTATCGGCCTTGCTCTGTTTTTATGGCGAATTGAGATCAACTCACCCCCGGCTCCAGAATTGAAAAGCTGGCCGAATCGCAGTCAATTTGTGCACGGACACCGTATGGAATCGGACAC
>USDZ01000145.1 GCA_900553525.1 uncultured Oscillospiraceae bacterium | reverse complement strand
CTTTTTGAGGGCTTTCTTTCGCCTGTTGTTGGTTGCGGCGGTTTTGGCGGCGGGGATCGCAGTCTGGAAAAACTGGGATAAACTGGCGCCTGAAGCGCTGCTCGACTGGATTGATCTGAAGCTGGCGGGGGCAGATAAAGGCGATGGGTTCCCCTATACGATTTCAGGCGATGCTGTTGTAGCGATGGGACAGGCAAAGAACAATCTGGTTTTGCTGACCGATACCTCCTTGCTTTTTATCAATGAAAAAGGCGGAGAGGTTGCCCGGCGAAGCCATGCATACGCCCGTCCGCTTCTGAAAACGGCGGGATCTTACGCCCTGGTGGCGGAACGGGGAGGCGGACGGTACCAGCTTGAAACCCGGAGGGAGACAGTCCTCACGGGACAACTGGAAGGGCGCAACATCCTGGCGGCGGCCCTGCAGCAAGACGGGAAATTTGCCCTGGCTACCGATACGGCTTCTCAGAGTTACCAGTCGGAGCTGGATGTGTATGACCGCAAGGGCAACCTGCTTTTTTCCTGGAAAAGTCCCCGTCTCCTATTGACTGATCTCTCATTCAGCCCGGAGGGCGACCGCCTTGCGGCTGTGGGCGTGACGGCGGAGGCAGGCAATATGCGGTCTACCCTTCTGGTGTTCGATTTGACACAACAGAACGCCACTCCCATGGAATACACCGGGGACGGCCTGATGCTTTTCGGCGTCACCTGTTTCACTGGCGGGACGGTGGCTGCTGTCGGCGATACGGAGATCTGGGTGGTGAATCCCGGGGGCACGTTATTTGAAAAGCATAGCTATGACGGACTGGAGCCGAATGGATACGCTTTTGGCGAATCCTCGATTGGAATCGTGCTGCGTCACTCGGGGGCCAGTGAAGGCGGCCGCCTGATGGTGGTGAATGCCACGGGGGACCTGGCCTATACGGCCGAGTTTTCAGGCACTTTCCGCCATCTGTCCGCCAACGCCAGCGGTTTCTGGCTGCTCACGTCGGATGCTCTCCACGAGGCCGGGCCGTCGGGATTAAACCGACAGACGGAGGTGGAGGCAGACGGCCGTATGGTGGTGGATTATAAAGGTGAGGCTATGGTATTGGGATTGACCGCCCTGAAACCGGTTGACATGTCGTCTACCTCGGAAGAATGATGTGGGCGGACGCTGATGCCCATTCCGGCGTGCCATTGGTAAAAGAGACCAGCCTGAAAACGTCTCGACTGCTCGCCGCTGAAGTGAACCGACAGCTCCGTAAGGCCGGGTGATCCCGTCCGATTCGCTTTCCCCCCATTTATACAATTCTCAGCCCGATTTGCAGGTTTGCCCGGTTGTACTTCGGAAAAATCCATGATATAATGAGGGGCAGCGCCGGTTTCCATCTTGATGGGACGGCTGGTGCTCTCCCGAACGCCGGGGTATTCAGAGGATGCCTGTAAAATATACCGGCAGCCTGGGAGAAGCTGTACCGGTGCGGTCATTCTGAACATGAAGAGGGGTGTACCAAATGGCATATATTTTGGACGGCGCGGCCATACTAGTGGTGCTTTTGGCGGTATTTATCGGATATCGCCGGGGTTTTGTCCGGTCGCTGATTCAGTTGGTGGGCCTCGTGGCGGCGGTCATTGTAGCAGCCGCTCTTAGCACGGGGATTGCGTCGCTGATTTTCGACCAATTTGTCAGCGAGGGCCTGACTCAAACGGTTGCCTCTAAAATACAGACCACCGATACTGCCGCCGCGGCACAAAGCGTCCAGCAGGCGCTGGAGGAACTGCCCGGCCCGGTCTACAACGCTCTTGTTCAGTATGTCGGCACTCCCGAAGAAATTGTTTCGGGTATTCAAGGTTCCCTGGAGGGGGGCGCCGAGACAGTCGCTTCGACCGTCGTAAGATTAGTGATTCGTCCAGTGGCGGTCGCACTTTTGCGTTTCCTTGTCTTCTTTATTCTGTTTATTCTGCTGATGATTGTGGTGGGATTGGTCGCCAGGCTGGTCAACGGATTTTTTAAAGCTCCGGTGCTCAAACAAATCAACGGGACTCTCGGCGCAGTGATCGGCCTTGTGCAGGGCATCCTCTTCCTTTTTGTCGCGGTGACGGTGGTGCAGATGGCGGCCGCATCGGCATCCGCGGACGCCGTCCTATCCTCCGATGACGTAGACAACGCGATACTCGTGGGGTTCATCGCGGAACATAATCCCATCACCGGCGCTCTCGAATCGGCCATGAAATCCCTGCCGGAAGTGCTGGTTTCGAAATAGAAATTTCCGCCCTTTCCGGGGCGTATAAGAGGTTCAAGATGGTAGGAAACGTCAAATTTGTTTGGAATATCCCCAACGCATTGTCCATTTTCCGCCTGCTGTTGCTGCCGGTCTTTGTGGTGCTGATCCTGGCGGTGGAGAAGGACGCGGATATTCCGATTTGGTCTTTTGCCGTGCTGGTGCTTTCGGGCGTCACCGACTCCTTAGATGGTATCATTGCCCGCCGCTTCCACCAAATCACCGATTTCGGAAAGCTGATGGATCCGATTGCAGACAAGGTTACGCAGGTGACGGTGGTCATTTGTCTGGCAGTGCGGTATACGGTGCTGATTCCCTTGGTGGTGGTCTGTCTGCTCAAGGAGCTTATCCAGGCTGTGGGCGGCTATATTCTGCTGAGACGGGGCGAAAAAATCCAGGGAGCCAAGTGGTTTGGAAAGGTGTCGACTTTTGTCTTTTACGGCGCGATGGCTCTCATCGTGCTGCTGCCGGATATGCCGGACTGGGTACGGATCGGATTGGTGTGCCTGGTGGCGGCATTGATGCTTTTTTCGTTTATAAAATATATGATAATTTTTCTGCATCTGCGCCGGGAGCTTCCTTCGAAGGAAAGGCCGGCGTCCCCTAAGACATGACGTTTGCGGTCGGCGGCTCCGGCTCCGTAACAGACCATCGGCGCCGGAGTTCGCTGTCCCGCCATCTTCGGCGGGACGGTGCTGCGGCATTTGTGATGCATTTTACCGATTGAGAATTCCGGATCCAATCCCGATTGCCGAAAGGATGGAAGTACCGTATGCTCTGTTCCCGTTGTAAAAAACGACCCGCTGTGGTCTTTATCACCCGTATGGAAGGGAATGAGCCCATCCACGACGGAATCTGCCTGACCTGTGCCAAAGAACTCGGGATTAAGCCGGTGGACGATCTGCTTCAGAAATTCGGGCTTACCGATGACGATATGGAACAGATGGATCAGCAGCTCAGCGCCCTGATGAATCCCGAAGACGGAAATGAGGCCGAGGGTGAAGAGGGTTTTATGCCCGGCGGCGCTGCGACATTCCCGTTTTTGCAAAATCTCTTCGGCGGCCCGCCGGCCGCCTCATCCGACGCCGGAGCCTCCGTTCCCGAAGCCAAGACACAGGGAAAAGAAAAGAAAGCAAAAGAGAAAAAGCGCAAATACCTTGACACCTACTGCACCGACCTGACCCGTAAGGCCAGAGAAGGACGGCTGGACGCCATCATCGGTCGGGACCGGGAAATCTACCGGGTGGTGCAGATTCTATCCCGGCGCACAAAAAATAATCCCTGCCTGATTGGGGAACCCGGCGTAGGCAAGACGGCTATCGCGGAGGGGTTGGCCCTGCGGATTGCGACCGGGAATGTGCCCATGCGCCTGCAGCAGAAGGAAATCCACCTGCTTGACCTGACCGCCTTGGTGGCTGGCACCCAGTTCCGCGGCCAGTTTGAAAGCCGGATCAAAGGGCTTGTCGACGAGGTGAAGGCGGAGGGGAACATTATCCTTTTCATCGATGAAGTGCATAACCTGGTGGGTACGGGCGACGCGGAGGGAAGCATGTCCGCCGCCAATATTCTCAAACCGGCCCTTTCCCGTGGGGAAATTCAAGTGATCGGGGCTACGACCTTCAACGAGTACCGCAAATATATTGAAAAGGATTCCGCCTTGGAGCGGCGTTTTCAGCCTGTGACGGTGGAGGAACCCTCCATCGACGACACCGTGACGATGCTGAAGGGAATCAAGGGATATTATGAACAATACCACGGTGTCACCGTGCCGGAGCCGCTGCTCCGCCGTGCGGTCGTTCTGTCGGAACGGTATATTACCGACCGCTTCCTGCCCGACAAGGCGATCGATCTGCTCGACGAAGCCTGCGCCTCGGCGGCTCTTCACAATCAAAAGGCCGACGAGTACGCCCATCTCCTGCTCAAGGCGGACCGGCTCCGGCGGGACGAGGAAGAGGAGATGGGGCAGGAATCCATCGATTATGAAAAACTGGCCAATACCCGTGCCGAACTGATGAAGGTGGAGCAGGAGGTGGATGCTATCCGTCCCGCTGCCACCAGCGCGCCTGTAACCGAGGCCGATCTGGCGAAGGTGATCGAGTTGTGGACGGGTATTCCGGCTTCCAAGGTCCGGGAAAACGAACTCGCCAAGCTTGCCCGGCTGGAAGAGGAGATGAAAAAGCGGATCATCGGGCAGGATGAAGCGGTCTCGCTGGTTGCGGCCGCCATCCGCCGCAGCCGGGTGCAGATCAGCCCC